>NZ_JBHWJY010000047.1:0-38827 GCF_042731135.1 Streptomyces sp. NPDC059874 | reverse complement strand
CGCCGCTCAGGTGGGGGGGGGGCGCGGGGGGGGGGGGCGGGGGCCGGGGGGCCCGGCGGGGGGGGGTCATTTAAAACCCCCGGGGGGGGGGGGGGGGGCGCCCCCCCCCCCCCCCCGCGACAAGGGGCCCGGGATCAGGCGATGCGGTCCAGGACGATCGGCGTGGCGGAGAAGACCGTGCCCGCCGGGGCGATGTCGTGGCAGCCCTCCAGCGAGGTCAGGGCGTACTCGAACTTCTCCGGGGTGTCCGTGTGCAGCGTCATCAGGGGCTGGCCCGCCGTGACGGTGTCGCCGGGCTTGGCGTGGAGCTCGATGCCCGCACCCGCCTGCACCGGGTCCTCCTTGCGGGCGCGGCCCGCGCCCAGACGCCAGGCGGCGACGCCGACCCCGTACGCGTCCAGGCGGGTCAGGACGCCCGAGGTGGGGGCGGTGACCACGTGCTGCTCGCGGGCCACCGGCAGGGCGGCGTCCGGGTCGCCGCCCTGGGCCGCGATCATCCGGCGCCAGTGGTCCATCGCGGAGCCGTCGGCCAGGGCCTTCGCCGGGTCGGCGTCCTTGATGCCCGCCGCGTCCAGCATCTCCTTGGCGAGGGCGATGGTCAGCTCGACGACGTCGGCGGGGCCGCCGCCGGCCAGGACCTCGACCGACTCGCGGACTTCGAGCGCGTTGCCGGCGGTCAGGCCGAGCGGGGTGGACATGTCGGTGAGCAGGGCGACCGTCTTGACGCCGGAGTCGGTGCCGAGGCCCACCATGGTGCGGGCGAGCTCGCGGGCGTCCTCGATGTTCTTCATGAAGGCGCCGGTGCCGACCTTCACGTCCAGGACGAGCGAGCCCGTGCCCTCGGCGATCTTCTTGGACATGATCGAGGAGGCGATGAGCGGAATGGCCTCGACCGTGCCCGTGACGTCGCGCAGGGCGTAGAGCTTCTTGTCCGCCGGGGCCAGGCCGTCGCCCGCCGCGCAGATGACGGCGCCCGTGGTGTCCAGGACGTGCATCATCTCCTCGTTGGAGAGCAGCGCGCGCCAGCCGGGGATGGACTCCAGCTTGTCGAGGGTGCCGCCGGTGTGGCCGAGGCCGCGCCCGGAGAGCTGCGGGACGGCCGCGCCGCAGGCGGCGACGAGCGGGGCCAGCGGCAGGGTGATCTTGTCGCCGACGCCGCCGGTGGAGTGCTTGTCGGCGGTCGGGCGGGAGAGCGCGTCGAAGTTCATGCGCTCGCCGGAGGCGATCATCGCCGCGGTCCAACGGGCGATCTCGGTGCGGTTCATGCCGTTGAGCAGGATGGCCATCGCCAACGCCGACATCTGCTCGTCGGCGACGACACCGCGCGTGTACGCGTCGATGACCCAGTCGATCTGCTCGGGGCTCAACTCACCGCGGTCCCGCTTGGTCCGGATGACGGAGATGACGTCCATGTGGTGCTTCCTTCTACGCGCATAGAGAGAGGGGTTTGCGGAAGTACGACGGCCCTCCGCCCAAGGGGCTGGAGGGCCGTCGGCACGGTTATCTCAAGTGGTCGGGCCCGAAGGCCTGCGGCAGCATCTCCGCCAGCGGGAGGATCCCCTTCGGGGTTTCCACCAGCAGTTCCGGTCCGCCGAATTCGAAGAGCAGCTGTCGACAGCGGCCGCACGGGACGAGGATCTCGCCCCGGCCGTCGACGCAGGTGAAGTGCGTCAGTCGGCCGCCGCCGGTGGCCTGGAGGGAGGAGACCAGGCCGCACTCGGCGCACAGGCCGAGGCCGTAGCTCGCGTTCTCGACGTTGCATCCGACGACGGTCCTGCCGTCGTCGACGAGCGCGGCGACACCGACCGGGAAGCCCGAGTACGGGGCGTACGCCCGGGACATGGCGTCCCGGGCCGCCTCGCGCAGGGCCTCCCAGTCGACGGTGTGCGCCGCCGTCACTTGCCCTGGCCCTTGCGGTACGGCAGGCCGTCCGCCTTCGGCATCCGCAGGCGCTGCGCGGACAGCGCGAGCACCAGCAGCGTGGTCACGTACGGGGCGGCGTCCACGAACTGGCTCGGGATCTCGTCGGTCACCGCGTACAGGAGGAACAGCAGGGCCGCGAAGACGCCGGAGACGGCCGCCTTGACGTGCTGCTTCTTGTACAGCTGCCAGGCGGCGAACAGCACCAGCAGGATCGCGATCAGCAGCAGCATCGCGAGGACGTTCTCGGCACCGCCGCGCAGCTTGAGGCTGTCGGTGAAGCCGAACAGGCCCGCGCCCAGCGCCATGCCGCCCGGCATCCAGTTACCGAAGATCATCGCGGCGAGGCCGATGTAGCCTCGGCCGCCGGTCTGGCCCTCCTGGTAGATGCCGGTGGAGACGATCGCCAGGAAGGCGCCGCCGAGGCCGGCCAGGGCGCCGGAGACGATCACGGCGATGTACTTGTACTTGTAGACGTTGACGCCCAGGGACTCCGCCGCGACCGGGTTCTCACCGCACGAGCGCAGCCGCAGACCGAAAGCGGTCCGCCACAACACCCACCAGGTTCCCGGGATCAGCAGCAGCACGAGCACGGTCAGCAGCGACAGGTTCGTGACCAGGCCGCCGATGACGCCGGCGAGGTCCGAGATCAGGAACCAGTGCTTGCCCTGAAGATCGACCATCCAGTCGGACAGTCCCGGCACCGTGATGTTGGTGATCGGCTCGATGCGCGGGGACTGCTTGGAGGAGCCGCCCTTGGCCTCGGCGAACGTGAAGTTCGACAGGTACTGGGTGAAGCCCAGCGCCAGGATGTTCACGGCCACACCGGAGACGATGTGGTTGACGTTGAACGTGATCGTGATGATCGCGTGCAGCAGGCCGCCGATCGCGCCGCCGACGATGCCCATCAGGACACCGGTCCACGGACCCCACTGGTAGCCGGCCCAGGCACCGAACCAGGTGCCCAGGATCATCATGCCTTCGAGGCCGATGTTGACCACGCCCGCGCGCTCGGCCCACAGGCCGCCGAGACCGGCCAGGCCGATCGGGATGGCCAGTTGGAGCGCGCCGGAGATCTGGCCGACCGAGGTCAGGTCGTCGGCGCCGGAGATGACCCGGACCAGTGAGACCAGCGCGAGACCGCCCGCGATGATCAGCAGGATCCAGGGCAGGGTGAGCTTGCGGCGGCCGCCGCCCTTCTTGGGCGCGGCGCTCGTCGCGGAAGCGGTGCTGGTGGTCACGCCGCGACCTCCTTCTCGGTCTTGATGGCGTGGCCCGCGGCCAGCTCCTCGCCGACCTTCTGCTGCTGGCGCCGGATGCCGTAGCGGCGGACGAGCTCGTACGAGACGACGACCGCGATCACGATCAGGCCCTTCATGATCGTGCCGATCTCCTTGGCGTAGCCGGCGGTGTCGAGGCCGGCGGACGTCTTGTCGATGAACGCGATCAGCAGGGCGGCGAAGAAGATGCCGACCGGGTGGTTGCGGCCGAGCAGGGCGATGGTGATGCCGGTGAAGCCGACACCGACCGGGAAGTTGATGCTGTACGTGTGGGTCTCGCCCAGCAGCACCGGCATACCGGCCAGGCCCGCGACCGCACCCGAGATCAGCATCGAGGTGAGGATCATCTTCTTGGCGTCGACACCGGAGGCCTGCGCGGCGGACTCGCTGGCGCCGGTGGCGCGCAGGTCGAAGCCGAAGCGGGTCCGGTTGAGGACGAACCAGTAGACGATGCCGAGCGCGAAGGCGACGAAGGTGAACCCGTAGATCTCCCCGCTGTCACCCATGCTCACGGCCGGGAACCAGCCGGACTCGGCGATGTCGCCGGTGGTCAGGTCGTTGGAGCCGGGGGGCTGGACGCCGAGGTTCCTCGGCAGGATCAGCCAGGCGATCAGGCTGGTCGCGATGGCGTTGAGCATGATCGTGGAGACGACCTCGCTCACGCCCCGCTTGGCCTTCAGGACACCGGCGATGCCGGACCAGAAAGCGCCGACCAGCATCGCGACGAGCACGATCAGCAGGATGTGCAGGGCACCCGGCAGCTCGACGGCCGCGCCGACCACGGCGGAGATCATCGCGGCGAGCCGGTACTGGCCGTCGACACCGATGTTGAAGAGGTTCATGCGGAAGCCGATGGCCACCGCGAGCGCCGCCAGGTAGTACGTACCCGTCTGGTTCAGGATGAGGACCTGGATGTCCTCGTAGCCGGCGTTCTCGCCCATGATCCGCAGCGGCTCGAACGGGTTCACACCCGTGGCGGCCAGCACCAGCATGGTCAGCAGGAAGGCGCTGACCAGGGCCAGCGCGGGCCCGACGAAGCCGAGGATCAGCCGGTCCTTGTCGAATTTCTTCATCGGGCCTCGTCCTCCGTCGTATTGCCGTCGGCGGAGTGATTGTCGGTGGCTTCCAGGTGCCCGGAGGCGGCGCCGGTCATCGCGGTGCCGAGCTCCTCCGGGGTGATGGTCGCGGGGTCGGCGTCCGCGACCAGGCGGCCGCGGTAGATGACGCGCAGGGTGTCGGACAGGCCGATCAGCTCGTCCAGGTCTGCGGAGATCAGGAGCACGGCCAGGCCCTCGCGACGGGCCTCGCGGATCGCGTCCCAGATCTGCGCCTGCGCGCCGACGTCCACGCCGCGGGTGGGGTGGGCGGCGATGAGGAACTTCGGATTGTGGCTCATCTCGCGGCCGACGATCAGCTTCTGCTGGTTGCCGCCGGAGAGGGAGGCCGCGGTGACCTCGATGCCGGGGGTGCGCACGTCGTACTCGCGGACGATGCGCTCGGTGTCCTTGCGGGCGGCCTTCGGGTCGAGGATGCCGCGCTTGGAGTTGGGCGCCTCGGTGACGTGGCCGAGGATGCGGTTCTCCCAGAGCGGGGACTCCAGCAGCAGGCCGTGCCGGTGCCGGTCCTCGGGGATGTAGCCGATGCCGCCGACGCGGCGCTTGCGGACCGGGGCCTTGGTGATGTCGGCGCCGTCCAGCATGATCACGCCCGCGTCGGGGGTGATCATGCCCATCAGGGCCTCGATCAGCTCGGTCTGGCCGTTGCCCTCGACACCGGCGATGCCGAGGACCTCACCCTTGTGGATGGTGAGGTTGACGTCGTCGAGCAGGAGGCGGCCGGCGGGCACGTGTTCCTGGACGTAGCTGTCGTCGGTGGCGCCCTCCGGCGGGGCCATGGGCAGCGGCGCGGCCGGCACGCCCGACTCGGCCAGGGTCAGTCCCTTGACCTGGAGCATCGGGGTGGTCGTGACCGTGGACTCGCGGGTCTCCGGGGAGGGCAGCTCGGCGCCGACCATCAGCTCGGCGAGCTGCTTGGTGGTGGCCGTCCTCGGGTCGGCGGTGCCGACGGTGGTGCCGCGGCGGATGACCGTGATGTCGTCGGCGACCTTCAGGACCTCGCCCAGCTTGTGCGAGATGAAGATGACGGTCAGACCCTCGGCCTTGAGCTCGCGCAGGTTGTCGAAGAGCGCGTCGACCTCCTGCGGGACGAGCACGGCGGTCGGCTCGTCGAGGATGAGGATGCGGGCGCCGCGGTAGAGGACCTTGAGGATCTCCACGCGCTGCCGGTCGGCGACACCGAGGTCCTCGACCAGGGCGTCGGGACGCACGCCGAGGCCGTACGCGTCCGAGATCTCCTTGATCTTCTTACGCGCCTTGGCACCGATGCCGTACAGCTTCTCGCCGCCGAGAACGACGTTCTCCAGGACGGTGAGGTTGTCGGCGAGCATGAAGTGCTGGTGCACCATGCCGATGCCGCGGGCGATGGCCTCGCCGGGGCTGTTGAAGGAGACCTGCTCCCCGTCGATGGCGATGGTGCCCTCGTCCGGCTTCTGCATGCCGTAGAGGATCTTCATCAGAGTCGACTTGCCGGCACCGTTCTCACCGATCAGGGCATGGACCGTGCCCTTGCGGACGGTGATCGCGATGTCCTTGTTGGCGACGACGCCGGGGAAGCGCTTGGTAATGCCGTGCAGTTCTACGGCGGGGGGCGGGCTGGACGCGTTGATGACGCACTCTCCTTGGCCGGAAGGAGTCGAAGGCAGGGGGACAGGGCGGGGGGTGACGCTATCGCGTCCGCGAGATCTCTACGCGCGTAGCACTGTCAGAAAAGAAAAGTTGGCGGTACAAATACGGCCCGGGGTCCGGGGGCTGCCACGGGCAGCCGCTCCGGACCCCGGTGAGACGTTTCCTTACGGAGCGGTCTTGACCGTGATCTTGCCGGCGATGATGTCCGCCTTCGCCTTCTCGACAGCGGCGGTCAGCTCGGTCATCTTCTTGTACTCCGGGTTGGAGTCGGCCAGGCCGACGCCTTCCTTGTCCAGGCCGTAACGGATCTCACCGACCTGCGGCTTGCCGTCCTCGACCGACTTGATCAGGTTGAAGACCGAGTCCGAGACGTCCTTGGTGACCGAGGTCAGGATCTTGTCCTTGAACTTGGCCAGGCCCGCCTGGTTGTACTGGTCGGAGTCGACACCGATCGCCCAGGCGCCCTTGGTCGCGGCGGCCTCGATGGCACCGGAGCCCGCCAGGCCGGCGGCCGCGTAGATCACGTCGGCGCCGTTGTCCAGCTGGCCCTGCGCGGCGGCCTTGCCGAGGTCGGGCTTGGCGAAACCGGAGAAGTCCGGCGGCTGGGTCAGGTACTTGGAGAGCACCTTGGCGTTGGGGTTGGTGTCCTTGACGCCCTGGGCGAAGCCCGCCTCGAACTTCTTGATCAGCGGAACCTCGACACCGCCGATGAAGCCGACCGTGCCGGTCTTGGACGCCTTGGCGGCGGCGACGCCGGCCAGGTAGGAGCCCTGCTCCTCGTTGAAGACCAGGTTCGCGATGTTCGGGCCGGTCACCGAGGTGTCGTCGATGAGGCCGAAGGTGGTCTTCGGGAACTTCGGCGCGACCTTCTCGATGGCCTTGGCGTAGGCGAAACCGACGCCGATGACCGGGTTCGAGCCGTTGCGGGCCAGCTCGGTGAGGCGCTGGACCTTGTCCGCGTCCGACTCACCCTCGGTGGGCTCGGCTTCCTTGCCCTTGATCTTCAGCTCCGACTCGGCCTTCTGCAGACCGGCGTAGGCAGCGTCGTTGAACGACTGGTCGCCGCGGCCACCGATGTCGTACGCGATGGCGGCGGTGGTGCTGTCGGAAGAGGTGTCAGACGACTTCTTACCGCCACAGGCGGTGGCCGAGAGGGCCAGCGCCGCGGACGCGATGCCCACGGTGGCGATCCTGGTGATCCGGCGCAAGGGGAGGCTCCTTCAAAACCTGACCGAAGCGCCACGACCGGCGCTGGTTTCGCGGCGATCGTAACGCGCGTAGATGTCAGTTAAAGGCCTGTTCATGAGTCGTTATCGGATCGTCGCGAACCAGACAGTGACCGATCGGTAACGAGTCACGCGTGCAGCCCTTGTGTACCAAGGGCTGGACGCGTCCGCCGGGAGGCTCGCGAATGAGGTAAGAAATTTGGTTCGGCGTTACCCGAACCTTGACTAGACCGTGGGCCTGGAGCGCCGCCCGTCGAGTAGCGCCGCGGCCGTGAAGAACTCCACGCCGACCGCGATCGCGGACTCGTCCACGTCGAAGTCGCCCCGGTGCAGGTCGCGCTTGGCGAGGTCGCCGGGGGTACGGACGCCCAGGCGGGCCATGGCGCCGGGGACGTGCTCCAGGTACCAGGAGAAGTCCTCCCCGCCCAGGCTCTGCTCGGTGTCCTCGATCGAGTCGGCGCCGCGACGGATCGCCATCGCCTCGCGGAGCAGTTCGGTGACCGCCGGATCGTTGACCACCGGCGGCACCCCGCGCACGTGGTTGATCTCGAACTTCGCCCCGTGCATGGTCGCGACCTCGTCGATCGCCGCGTGGATCATGTCGGGGGCCTCGTGCCAGGCGCCGAGGTCGAGGCACCGCACGGTTCCGGACAGCTCGGCGTGCATCGGGATGACGTTGCAGGCGTGCCCGGCCTCGATCCGGCCCCAGGTGACGGACATGCCCGAGCGTGCGTCCATCCGGCGGGACAGCAGCGCCGGTACGTCGACGGCCACGCGGGCGGCCGCCGTCACCAGGTCCGTGGTCAGGTGCGGGCGCGCGGTGTGGCCGCCGGAGCCGGAGAGGGTGACCTCCAGCCGGTCGCAGGCCGAGGTGATGGGGCCGGGCCGCAGCCCGATCTTGCCGGCGTCCACCCGGGGGTCGCAGTGCACGGCGAGGATCTTGCCCACTCCGTCCAGTACCCCGGAGTCGATGGCGTCGGTGGCTCCGCCCGGGAGCACTTCCTCGGCGGGCTGGAAGAGCAGCCGCACGGGACGGGGCAGCAGGCCCTGCCGGTCGAGATCGGCGAGGACCAGGCCGGCGCCGAGGACCACGGCGGTGTGCACGTCGTGGCCGCAGGCGTGGGCGCGGTCCGGGAAGGTCGAGCGGTACGAGACGTGCGTCTTGGCGTCCGGGATGGGCAGGGCGTCGATGTCCGCGCGCAGGGCCGTCATGGGCCGTACCCCGTCCCAGGTGCCGACATCACAGATGAGGCCGGTTCCGGACTTCAGTACCCGTGGTCGCAGGCCGGCTTTCTCCAGACGGGCCTTGATGGCCGCCGTGGTCCGGAATTCCTGGTGTCCGAGCTCGGGGTGCATGTGCAAGTCCCGGCGGAAGGCGATCAGTTCGGCACGCAGGTGGTCCGGAAGTGTGCCGGGCAGCTCGGGCCGGTCGGACGCGGCGGGCTGGGCGGTCTGGGACTCGCGGGACATCAACTGGTTCACCCGTTGAAGCCTAGGCGCACGGACGGGTCAACTGGCCGGGGATCCCGAAAAGTTCATGCCGTTAGGGGAAAGAAACCCGGCCTCTGGACGCATGACGGGACGAGCCCGCGGGTAGACTCGCACGCTCATCCGGCCGCAGGTGCCGCCTGAGCAGGGAGTCTGTGCACATCACGGGCCGTGTCGGTGACCCCGGCGAGGAATCCGCGGGCCCGCGGCGAGGCGCCGGCGGTCAGCCAGTCGGGGTCCACATCGCATACGGCCACGGTGACCCCGGTGCCGGCCAGGGCGTACGGCAGCGTGTGGACGACCGTGGACGGAAAGCTGACGATGGTCCGGCCGACCGGGCCGCGCCGCGCGATCAGCTCCAGCGGCAGGTCCGGCCGTACGATCTCCAGCCCGGTCGCCTCGCTCAGCGCGCGGAGCTTCTCCGGGGCTTCCCGGCGGTGGGCGAAGTAGCGGGTGGCGCCGTGCTCCCGGGCCAGGGTGCGCACGGCGTGCAGGTAGCGGTCCGGGTCCACCACGCCGGTCTCCACCAGGGAGGTGCCGACCAGGTCGGTGCCCTTGGTCAGGCGCGGCGGGCCGAAGCGGGCCCGGGTCCAGGCGAAGTCGTTGACCCGCAGGGTCATGCCGCCGTGCGGGGTGACGGGCATCGAGCTGAACACCTCGACGGCGCGGCCGCCGCCCTCGGCCGGCGTGAAACGGCGCCGCGCGGTCGCCGACACCGGCGCGTAGACCAGCTCGCGCACGCGGGCGGGCAGTCCGCCGCCGCCGACCCGGTGCCAGCGGACGAGGCGTTCGCCGCGGGCGGTCTGGGCGATGAACTCCATGGTGGCGGTGCCGTCGTCGACCACCACCAGCTCCTCCGCCCGTACGAGCGTGAGCAGCAGCTGCACGTAGCGGGAGAACGGGTCGCCGACGACGACCGTGCGCGCGGCGCGGACGTCGCGCGCCAGCGCCGCGAGCGCCTTGAAGGGCGCGAGGCGGCCGCCGCGCGCCTCCTGCCAGCGGATCTCGTGCCCCTCGTCCCGGGCCAGCGCCGCCATCCGGCGCAACTGACCGCGGGACATGGGGTCGGTGGGGGGCAGTACGACGATCCGCGTTCGCGCTGCCCCGGCCGCACTTGGATCGAGCCCGGCTGCCGCGGACGCGCCGTGCGGGGCGGCGGACCCGGCATCGGGTCCGCCCTGCGGTGTGCCCGCGCTCCGCGCCTGGCGGGGGACGCCGTCGAGCAGCGGCCGTCCGTCCGCCGGGACGGTGCTGCGCGCATGCGCCCACTCCAGCACGTTCAGCAGCTGGACCGGGCTCTCGACAAACGCCAGGGTGGAGGCGGAACGGGGCACGGCGTACTCCTCGTCGGGGGGACGGAACCTCTTCGCGGCGGACCGGGCGGAGCGGGGGTCAGACGGCGACCAGGTCTCCCTGGACGCGGCGGAGCTTCTTCATCGGGCCGAGCTCGGACTCGTAGACGCGCTTGACGCCGTCGCCGAGGGCGGTCTCGATGGTGCGGATGTCGCGGACCAGGCGGGTGAGGCCGCCGGGCTCCACGGAGGCGGCCTGGTCGGAGCCCCACATCGCGCGGTCGAGGGTGATGTGGCGCTCGACGAAGGTGGCGCCGAGGGCGACGGCGGCGAGGGTGGTCTGCAGGCCCGTCTCGTGGCCGGAGTAGCCGATCGGGACGTTGGGGTACTCCTCGCGCAGGGTGTTGATCACCCGCAGGTTGAGCTCCTCGGCCTTGGCCGGGTACGTCGAAGTGGCGTGGCAGAGAAGGATGTTGGCGCTGCCGAGCACCTCGACCGCGTGCCGGATCTGCTGCGGGGTGGACATGCCGGTCGACAGGACGACGGTGCGGCCGGTGGCGCGCAGGGCGCGCAGCAGCTCGTCGTCGGTGAGGGAGGCGGAGGCCACCTTGTGGGCGGGGACGTCGAACTTCTCCAGGAAGGCGACGGCCTCGGTGTCCCACGGGGAGGCGAACCAGTCGATGCCCCGCTTGGCGCAGTGCTCGTCGATGGCGCGGTACTCGGTCTCGCCGAACTCGACCTTGTGGCGGTAGTCGATGTACGTCATCCGGCCCCAGGGGGTGTCGCGCTCGATGTCCCACTGGTCGCGCGGGGTGCAGATCTCCGGGGTGCGCTTCTGGAACTTCACGGCGTCGCAGCCGGCTTCGGCGGCGGCGTCGATGAGGGCGAAGGCGTTGCCGAGGTCGCCGTTGTGGTTGATGCCGATCTCGCCGACGACGTAGACCGGGCGGCCGGGGCCGGCGGTGCGCGATCCGAAGGTGCGGTGGCGGGGGTCGGGGGTGGAGGTCATGGCAGGGTGCGTCCTTCGGTGCGGGGGTGTGTGCGGGGGCGTGTGCGGGGGTGTGTCGAACAGGGGGGCCAGGAGGCGGGCGCGGGCCAGGTCGTGCGGGTCGTCGATCTCCAGGACCCGGGCCGGGTCGGTGGCGACGGGCAGCGTCCGGCCGAAGAAGCGGTGGCGGGCGGTACGGAAGCCGGGGGTGTCCATGGCGTAGGCGGCGCCGGTCTCCAGCAGGTCCTGCGGGCGGTCCTGGCGGCGGGGGCGGTGCGCCGCGTCGTGGTTGACGCCGGCTCCGGAGCCGTCGGCGTCCGCGCGCCAGAGGAAGCCGTGGAACGGGGCCACGGTCATGGCGGAGTCGGCGGCTCCCGTGGCCACGGCGGCGGCGACGGACTCCACCTCCTCCGGGGTCAGGAAGGGGCTGGTGCACTGGACGAGGAGGACCACGTCCACGGTGACGGAGCACAGTTCCTCGAAGGAGTCGAGGGCGTGCAGGACGGCGGCCTCGCTGCTCGCGGTGTCGCCGGAGATCGCGGTGGGGCGGGCGATCACGTGGGCGCCGGCCGCGCGGGCGACGGCGGCGATCGCCTCGGAGTCGGTGGAGACGACCACGTCGGTGACGGTGGGCGCGGAGCGGCAGGCGGCCACGGCGCGGGCCACGAGCGGCACCCCGCCCACGGGGGCGGTGTTCTTCCCGGGGACTCCCTTGGAGCCGCCGCGCGCCGGGATCACGGCGAGGACCCTCACAGCTCCCCCATCCGGCGGATCACCGGGGCCACGCGCTGCACCCCGTGCCGGTACGCCCCGCGGGCGGCCTCGCGCAGGTGCGAGCGGATCCACCGGCGCAGCCGGGACTCACGCGCCGTCGGGCGGGCGGCAGCAGGGAGCGGTGTGCCGTCGGGGGCGAGATGGTGCCGGGCAAGGATCCCGGGCAGATACCTCGGAGCGGTGGTGAGCGTGTAGTAGGGCGCGGGGGCGGGCAGTTCCGCCCGGTCCAGCAGACCCTGGAGCCTCGCCCGGGCCCCGGCATAGGCGTCCTCCGCCGCGGCCTGCCCATGGGCGGCAGGCGTCGGCGTAGCAGGGTCATCAGCCCTCGGGACGGGCGACCCGGCATGGCCGGACCCCGGCGCGGCCGGACCGGCGGACCCGGCCTGCGGCGCAGCCGAATCCGAGGCGGCAAGCCCCGGCGCGGCCGGACCGGCCGGGAGTACCCCCTGGGCGGCCAGCCAGTCCCGGTCCCCCCGCGGGAGCGACCCGGCGTCGAGTTGGTCCCAGGAGGCCAGGCAGCCCGAGCCGAGGAAGTGGTGGTTGCCGAGGGCTTCGCGGATGCCGAGGTCGGTCAGGACTGCCGTCGGAATTCCCCGGTGCAGGGATTCGAGGGCGGCGGTGGAGGAGACGGTGACCAGCAGGTCGGTGCCGTCCAGGACCTCGCCCATGTTCCCGTAGACGAGCCGGCAGTTGACCGGCAGCCCGCCGGGGACGCGGTCCGCGAGGCGCTGGTAGGGCTGCTCCTCCAGGTGCGTGGTGTGCTCCCCGGGCCGGCTGCGCAGCTTGATCAGCACCTCGCGGTCCGGGTGCAGCCGCGCGTGCCCGGCCGCCCGCTCCAGCAGGTACGCGCGGTCGGCGCGGCTGTCGGGGACGGAGGGCTGCACGGCGAAGACGACGGTGTGCGCGCGGTTGCCGACCGGTTCGTACGGGGCCCCGCCGAGGAACGGCAGGGCGGTCTCGGTGACGGCGCCGGCGTCCGCGCCGACCCCTTCGTACACGGCGCGGAACCGCTCCGCGTCGTGGCGGGAGTTGGCGAGGACGAGGTCCGCCCCGTGCCGCAGCAGCAGCCCGTCGGCGAGCTTCTCGTAGACGACGCCGACGTACCCGGTGACGAACACGGGCCGCTTCGCCGGGTTCGGCCACAGGGCGCGAGCCCCGTGCAGGACCGCCTGAACGGCACCGCCGACGAGGGCGAGGACGACGACGTCGTACTGTTCGCGCTCGACCTCCGCGAGGAATTCGGCGCAGGTCACCTCGGAGAGCCGGTCGGCCCGCACCCCCACCTCGCCGAGCTGGCGCGCGGTGGGCGTGGCCCGGCCGCGCAGCAGGTATCCGGTGAGCTGCATCCCCCGATCGGGGTCGGAGGCGGAGTCGGACACGAGACGGCGGGCGGTGAGCGCGCCCCATTTCCATCGCGTATCGGAATCGGCGAGTACGGCGACGCGTTTGCGGATCGACACGCCGCAGAAGCTATTCCGCGATTTCGGTGAACGGCCCAACGAACGCACAACAGCGGGTTAACAACGCGTCGACTAATTGCGAAACCGGACGGGTTAACGCGCCCGCCGTGCGTCGTTCACATGGAATCCGCGTCCGGGCCATGATGAATGCCGGGCGCCACCCTATTGTCTCCCGGGTGCCCAAGCTCTCTGTTGTCGTGCCGTTCTACAACGTGCAGACATATGCACCGGATGCCCTGAGAAGCCTCGCCCTCAACGCCCGGGACGATTTCGAGTTCGTCCTGGTCGACGACTGCTCCACGGACGGGACGCCCGATCTGCTGGAGCGGGCGGCGCTCGAACTGCCCGGGGCGGTGCACCTCAGACACGAGCGGAACGGCGGCCTGGCCACCGCGCGCAACACCGGGCTGGACGCGGCCCGCGGCGAGTACCTCGCCTTCCTCGACGGGGACGACTGGCTGGCCCCCGGCCACCTGGCTCGGATGCTGGCCGCCATCGAGGCCCTGAACTGCGACTTCATCCGTACCGACCACGTCAGGTGCACGGGCCGGACGCGCAGCGTGCAGCGGGTCCCGTACGGCCCGCAGGCGGTCGTCGCCGATCCGCGGACCGCGATCCTGCCCGCCGACCGGGCCACGTCGGTGGACTACCCGTACGCCTGGGCCGGCATGTACCACCGACGGCTGCTGGACAGCGGTCTGCTGCGCTTCACCGACGGGCTGCGAACGGCGGAGGACCGGCCGTGGATCTGGCGGCTGCACCGGGAGGCGGAGTCCTTCGCCGCGGTCGGACTGCCGGGGATCTTCTACCGGCGCGGGGTTTCCACTTCGCTGACGCAGATCAAGGACGAACGCCAGCTCGATTTCATCAAGGCATTCGACGAAGTGCTTTCGGGCGTGCGGAGCGACCGGGAATCCGATCTTTTGCTCCCGAAAGCCGTACGAACATATTGCGCCATTATCGCGCATCATTTCGGTTCCATCGAAGGGTTCGAACCGGCCGTGGCCAAGAAACTCCGTTCGATGAGCGCGGCCGCGCTCGGACGCATGCCCCAGGACGTACTGGACCGGGTCCTCGACTCGATGGACGTCGAACGCTCCACCGTCCTGCGCCGCCTGCGCGGCGGCCGCCGCTCCCTGTCGGGGGCGACCGCCTGATGCCCACGCAGCTCTTCCTGGCCTCCACCCTCTACGGCGCCGCCACCCTCGCCGCGGGCATCGACGCCGGCTCCTTCCCGCCCGCCGGTCGGCGGATCCTCCTGACCAGCAACCACGCCGTCGCCGCCGAGGTCACCCCCGGGGTCACGGACATGCCGGGCTTCGCCGCCCTGCGCTCCCGCTTCGACGAGGTGCTCGACTGGAACCGCGTCATCGAACCGCAGCACCCGAGCACCTGGGCCCCGCGCCCGGAGGACGTCCCGCTGTGGGAGCGGCAGCTGCGCACCCTGTGGGGGCTGGGCGACGACCGCGTCGAGCTGATCGTGGAGTCCCTGCAGGTGCCGCCCGCGCAGACCCTGTGCCGGCTCTTCCCCGGCGCGGCCGTCGACGTCTACGCCGACGGACTGATGAGCTACGGGCCCACCCGTTTCCGGCTCGATCCGCAGCTCGGGATGCGCGTACGCCGGGTGCTCCACCTGGACCTCGTACCGGGGCTGGAGCCGCTGCTGCTGACGGAATTCGGGGCCCGGGCGGAGCTGGTGCCGACGGATGCCTTCCAGAAGGTGCTCGCCGAGCTGGCGGAGGCGACGGAGCCGGCGGCGTCGGCCGTGCTGCCCGGAACCCCGCCCGCCCTGCTCCTGGGCCAGTACCTCTCGGCCCTCGACCTCATGAGCCCGGACGAGGAGGAGGAGCTGCACGTCTCGATGGTCCGGGGCGCGCACGCGCTGGGCCACACCGAGCTGCTCTTCAAGCCGCACCCCAGCGCCCCGGCCGCCTACTCGCGCCGCGCGGAGGCGGAGGCCGCGCGGCTCGGCGCCCGGATCACCGTGCTCGACACTCCGGTCCTGGCCGAGGCCCTCTACCAGCGGCTGCGCCCGGCACTGGTCGTCGGCTGCTTCTCGACCGGCCTGCTGACCGCCACCACGCTCTACGGGCTCCCGGTGGCGCGTACCGGCACGGACGCCATACTGGCCCGCCTCACCCCGTACCCGAACAGCAACCGCGTCCCGCTCGCCCTGGTGGACGCCCTGCTCCCCGACCTCGCGGACGCGGAGGCGGTGCGCACCTGGACCCCACCGACCCCCGAGCGGGTGCGCGAGGAGACGGCCGGGCTGCTCACGGCCGTCGGGTTCACGATGCAGCCGCAGATCCTCGCCGCGCGCCGGCCGGCCGCCGAGGCCTACCTGGCCCGGCACCTGACCCCGCGCACCCGGAGGTACTTCACCCGCCGCCGGCTGACGGGTCTGGGCCTGCCCGGCGGCGTCCCCGCCCGGCTGTCGTTCCTGCCGCGGAGCCGGATGGCGCGACGCGTGGCCCGCCGGCTGCGCCGCGCCCTCAGCTGACGGCGAGCTTCGCCGCGAAGCCGAGGAACAGCACGCCCGCCGCCGAGGTCGCCCCGGCCGACAGCCGCTTGCGGCGGCGGAAGGCGGCCGACAGGCGGGTGCCGCCGAATATCAGCAGCGTCAGGTAGAGGAAGCTGCCGGTCTGCAGCAGGCCGCCCAGGACCAGGAACGACAGGGCCGGGTAGGCGTAGGACGGGTCCACGAACTGCACGAAGAAGGACATCAGGAAGAGGATGGCCTTCGGGTTGAGCAGGCTGATCAGCAGCGCCCGCCGGTAGGGCCGCTCGCCCTCGCCCGGGTCGGCGGGGGCGGCGGCCGACGCCTCGTCCCGCTCCCGGCGCGTGCGCCACAGCGCCCAGGCGCCCCGCATCATCCCAACGGCCAGCCACGCCAGGTACCCGGCTCCGAGGGTCTTCACCACGGTGAACACCAGCGGGCTCGCCTGCAGCAGCGCCCCGGCGCCCACCGCCGTCAGCGCCATGAGGACGGCGTCGCCGGTGAACACCCCGGCGGCGGCCTTGTAGCCGGTGCGGACGCCGCGGCGGGCGGCCACGGACAGCACGTAGAGCGAGTTCGGCCCCGGCAACAGAATGATCAGCACCAGGCCGGCGAGATAGGTCGGAAGATCTGTCACACCCAGCATGTGCAGGAGTGTCCCATAAGGTTGCACCTGTCGGTCCAATCGATTTCACCAGGTGGAATCGACCGGTTCGTACGCACCCCAGACCTCCCGCAGCGTCCCGCATACCTCCCCCACCGTGGCCCGCGCCCGCAGCGCCTCCTTCATCGGGTAGAGCACGTTCTCCGTCCCGGCCGCCGCCGCCCGCAGCCCTTCGAGCGCCGCCGCCACCGCCGCCCCGTCCCGCTCCGCCCGCAGCCGCGCGAGGGCCTCGCACTGCCGCGCCTCGATCGCCGGGTCCACGCGGAGCGGCTCGTACGGCTCCTCCCGCTCCAGCGCGAAGCGGTTGACTCCCACCACCACCCGCTCCCCGCTCTCGGTCTCCTGCGCGATGCGGTAGGCGTTCTTCTCGATCTCGCCCTTCTGGAAGCCGTTCTCGATCGCGGCCACCGCCCCGCCCTGGTCCTCGACCCGGCGCATCAGCGCGAGGGCCGCCGCCTCCAGCTCGTCCGTCATCCGCTCCACCGCGTACGACCCGGCGAAGGGGTCCACCGTGTGCGGCACGTCCGTCTCGTACGCGAGCACCTGCTGGGTGCGCAGCGCGAGGCGGGCCGACTTCTCCGTCGGCAGCGCGATCGCCTCGTCGAAGGAGTTGGTGTGCAGCGACTGCGTGCCGCCGAGGACGGCGGCCAGCGCCTGCACGGCCACCCGTACGAGGTTCAGCTCGGGCTGCTGCGCCGTCAACTGCACGCCCGCCGTCTGCGTGTGGAAGCGCAGCATCAGCGACTTCGGGTCCCGCGCCCCGAACTCCTCGCGCATGACGCGCGCCCAGATCCGCCGGGCCGCCCGGAACTTCGCGACCTCCTCCAGCAGGGTGGTGCGGGCGACGAAGAAGAAGGAGAGCCGGGGCGCGAACTCGTCGACCGCCATCCCGGCCGCCAGGGCCGTACGGACGTAGGCGATCCCGTCGGCGAGCGTGAAGGCCACCTCTTGCGCGGGCGAGGCCCCCGCTTCGGCCATGTGGTAGCCGGAGATGGAGATGGTGTTCCACTTGGGGATCTCGGCCCGGCAGTAGCGGAAGGTGTCGGCCGTCAGCCGCAGCGAGGGCCCGGGCGGGAAGATGTACGTTCCGCGTGCGATGTACTCCTTGAGAACATCGTTCTGAATAGTCCCCGTCAGCTGCGCGCCCGAGATGCCCTGTTCCTCCGCCACCAGTTGGTAGAGCAGCAGGAGCAGCGCGGCGGGCGCGTTGATCGTCATCGAGGTGGAGACCCGGTCGAGGGGGATCCCGTCGAACAGGATCCGCATGTCGTCGACGGAGTCGACGGCGACGCCGACCTTGCCCACCTCGCCGTGCGCGAGCGGGGCGTCGGAGTCGTGCCCCATCTGGGTCGGCAGGTCGAAGGCGACGGACAGCCCGGTACCGCCCCCCGCGATGAGCTGCCGGTAGCGGGCGTTGGACTCGGCGGCCGTCCCGAAGCCGGCGTACTGCCGCATCGTCCAGGGCCGACCGGTGTACATGTTCGGGTAGACCCCGCGGGTGTACGGGAACCCGCCGGGCTCCCCGAGGGCCCGCGCCGGGTCCCACCCCGTCAGGTCGCCGGGACCGTAGACGGGTTCGATGGGGAGTCCGCTCTCCGTGTGCGCCGTCACTTCAATCCTCCGTAGAGCGAGTGGGCCCGGGCCTGGTACAACCGACCCGCACATGTCCTCGAAAGGCTGCGGACGGCTCCTGGTCACAATGGCGCAACATCCCTCGGCAGAGTGCAACTCTCCACGCGCGCGAGGCATCACCTACATATACGACGTAGAAATCGGGGGACTGCTCATGCACCGCCACAGAGTCATAATTCGCACGCTCGGGATCGCCACCGCCGTCGCGCTCGCCGCGACCGCCTGCGGACCGGAGAAGTCGGAGTCGGCAGGCTCCCCTTCGCCCGTTTCGTCCTCGCCCACGGCGGGCGCGACTCCCGAAACCTCTCCTTCCACGGACAACAAGCCGGGCGAGGCCTCGCCGTCGGCCTCTGCCTCCGCCTCCGCTTCGCCCTCCCCGTCCGCCTCGCCCACCGTGAAGGCCATCATGGCCAACGGCGACGAGAGCGAGCAGGTGCGCGAGCTCCAGGCGCGGCTGAAGCAGCTCAAGCTGATGACGGTCGCGCCGACCGGCTTCTACGGCTCGAAGACGACCGCCGCGGTCAAGTCCTTCCAGTCGAAGAACACCCTGACCGCCAGCGGTTCGGTCGACGACGACACCTGGAAGAAGATCCAGAAGCTGACGAAGAAGCCCACCGCCGACGAGCTGCGCCCGCCGACCGTCAACGAGGTCGACGCTCCGGACCCGCGCTGCATGACCGGCCGGGTGATGTGCATCAGCAAGGAGAGCCGCACCCTCGCCTGGATGATCGACGGCAAGGTCATCTCCACGATGGACGTGCGTTTCGGTTCGGAGAACACCCCGACCCGCGAGGGCGTGTTCAAGGTGGACCGGAAGGAGAAGGACTGGGTGTCGACGCTCTACCACACGCCGATGCCGTACTCGATGTTCTTCAGCGGCGGCCAGGCGGTGCACTACTCGGCCGACTTCGCGGCCCGCGGTTACGCCGGCGCCTCGCACGGCTGTGTGAACGTCCGGGACAAGGGGAAGCTGGCGACGCTCTTCGGCAACGTGCAGGTCGGCGACAAGGTCGTCGTCTACTGGTGAGTGTGGTCTTGAAGTAAAGGGCGCGGGCAGGGCCGGGGGAACGTGCCCCGCCCGCGCCGGTTGCGCAGAGCCCAGGGGTACGGGGGGAACCCCGGCTCATGCGCGGCCGATGACCAGTCGGCTCGTTATGTACTGCGCCATCCGCTCGAAAAGTGTTACAGGCGGGTCGGCACGAGTTTCAGCGAATGTTCAGCGGATGCCGAGCGAGCCGCCGAGGGGGCTCGCGGGGGTCAGGGTCCGGGACGTCTGCTGTCCGTCCATCGTGGCCGCATCCCCACGCCGGCCGCCCACGGTGACCCCGTCCAGGAGCGACTCGCAGTAGGCCTGGACGCGACCGGACCCGCGGGCCAGCAGCGCGAGCCGCTCACGGCTCTCGGCGGTGAGGCGGCCCGCCCGGTAGTCCTTGCACAGGTCCACGGCCTTGAGCCGGAGGTCCTGCTTCTCCCTGTCGCCGTCCTTGACGTCGCCCTCGACCCCGAGGGTCTCGCGGGTTCCGCTCCCGCCGCCCACCTCGCCGTCCCGGGTGTCCCGGCCCGTGCCGCCGGTGGCGGAGGTGCCCGACGAGGCGCCGCCGGTGGCCGAGGCGCCGGGCGAGGTACGCCCGTTCGCGCCGGGCGGCTGCGTCTCGCCCGAAGTCGCCCCCGGTATCGCGCCGTCGCCCCGGTGCGGGGTGCGCCGGCCCTGCGGGGCGTCGGTCGGGGCGCCGCTGCCGACGCCCTTCGCCGCGTCCTCGTCGACGCTCACGGACATCGCCGGCCCCGGTCCCGCGGAGTCGTACCGGTCCTGGTTCAACAGCCCCGCGGCGGCCGCGGCGGCCAGGCCGCCGACGGTGACGCTCGCCAGGGCGGCCGCCAGACCGAAGCGCACGGCCCGGCCGCGGCGGAACGCGGGCGCGGTGGCGGCGGAGGCGGTGGGTCCGGCGTGGCCGATCTTCACGAGGGGTTCGGCGTGCAGTACCGCGTCCGGCAGAGGGGCCGCGGATCGCCCGGCGCCGCGCGCCGCGCGGAAGGCGGCAACGGCGACGGCTTCGCCGGCCCGTGCGTCGGGCGGCGTCTGCGGCCGGGCCAGGGAGTCGAGGGCCGCGCGCAGCCGGGCGGCTTCGGCGCGGGCGCGGGGGTCCGCGGCCGGGCACAGGGATTCCAGCGGTTCACCGCGCAGCAGTTTCTCCGCGGCGGCTTCGTCCAGCCACCGCCTGTCGCGCTCGTCGGCCATCACATGTCCTTCTGCGTCCGCCAACGTGAATGCGTCACACCGGTTTGTTCCACGAGGCCCCCGCCTCGTCCGCGCTGTGCGGGAACGGCGTCGAGATCCCTCCCGCCTCCGCCGTCCCGCGGCCGGCCACCGGCATTATGACCGACGGCGACTCCGAGGTCCGAGTCGGGAGGCAGGTCGCCGTCCCCGTCCTGTGCGCCGAGCAGTTCGGCGAGCTTCTTCAGCCCCCGGTGCGCGGCGGTGCGTACGGCACCGGGGCGCTTGCCCAGGGTCTCGGCCGCGCTCTTGGCGTCGAGCCCGACCACGACCCGCAGGACGACGGCCTCCGCCTGGTCCTGGGGGAGCTGGGCGATCAGGGCCATGGTGGTGCCGGTGGAGAGGGACTCCATGGCGGCGGAGGCGGTGTCGCACTCCGCGGCCCAGCCGGTCAGTTCGGTCTCGTCGCCGCCGATGGCGGGGCGGCGGCCGCGCATGCGGATGTGGTCGAGGGCCCGGTTGCGGGCGATGCGGGCGGCCCAGCCGCGGAAGCGGTCGGCGTCGCCGGTGAAGGAGTCGAGGTCGCGGGCGATCTGCAGCCAGGCCTCGGAGGTCACGTCCTCCGCGTCGCCGTCTCCGACGAGCGTGCGTACGTATCCGAGCAGGCGTGGGTGCACGGCGCGGTACACAGCACGGAACGCGTTCTCGTCGCCGTCCTGTGCCGCGAGCACCGCGGCGGTCAGCTCCGCGTCGTCCCCCAGCAAAGTCCCCAACCCGTTCAAACGTCCTGTACGTGTGGCGCAAATCAGCACGTTACGGGTTTCCGCACCCCTCGTCCATGTGTTGTACAACCTGCAACCATTCCTGCGCGGAGCGAGGTGTGACACAAAACGCACCCGAGGCGCTGACAGGAGTACGGGCTTGTCGCACGAGCCCGTGTCGGATGGCGACCGGGGCCTCTCCTGTGGGGGGTGGCGGCCCCGGTCGTCCTCCACCTCTCCGCGGTGCGCAGTGTCTTCACTCACGTCACCCACGTCACCCGCGACGCTCACGTCATCCTTTCGGCTCACTTCCGGGTGAAAACCTCGAATGGGTACGACACTCCCGGCCCTCCGTCGATAGCGTGGCGGCACACCCGCGTCGCGCCCCGAGGAGCCCCCCGCTGTCCAGCCACCTTCCGGCACAGGTCCGTGGCAGCTCCGACCCCTCCCACGGCCCCGGACTGGCGCGGTTCAACGCCCTCTCCCCCGAGGTCGCCCGGGCGGTCCTGCTCCAGTGCTGCGGGAGCCGGCGCTGGGCGCACCGGGTGGCCGCCCATCGCCCGTATCCCGACGTGGGCGCCCTGCTCGCCGCCGCGGACGAGGCCTCGTACGACCTCGCGCAGGCGGACCTGACGGAGGCGCTGGCCGTCGAATGCTCGGCGGAACTCGAACACGGGGCCCCGTACGCCGCGGTGCTGGCCCTCGAAGCGGCCCAAGCCGAGTACGAGCGCACGTTCGGACACGCCTTCGTGATCAGCCTCGACGAGCACCCGCCCGAGGAGCAGGCGGCCCACCTGCTCGCCGCGATCCGCCGCCGGATGGGTCACGAGGTGGACGAGGAGCGCTCGATCTCCGCGGACGAGCTACGGCGGGTGGCGCGGACCCGATTGACCGACATGACGCACTGGCTGACCTCTGCGGATGGGGTATCTGCTGCCGAATTCAGGCTATTCGCCCCTGTGGGATAGTCCGTCCGTGGCTGTTTGATCACACCGATGACCCCCGGGCGAAGGAACCGACAAAGCGTCGCTACGATGTCCGGGGCCGGTGGACCGTACCCGGCCGGGCCCGACCGACAAAGAAGCCGGCTGGCCCCCGCCCCGCTTCCGGAGGGTTTTCCGTGCCGGCTGGAACGTTGTACCGCGGCCGGGAAGGAATGTGGTCCTGGGTGGCTCATCGAGTCACCGGCGTCCTCATTTTCTTCTTCCTGTTCGTACACGTCCTCGACACCGCACTCGTCCGCGTCTCCCCCGAGGCGTACGACGACGTGGTGGCTACCTACAAGACTCCGATCGTCGCGCTGCTGGAATACGGCCTCGTCGCCGCCATCCTGTTCCACGCGCTCAACGGTCTTCGCGTCATCGCCGTGGACTTCTGGTCCAAGGGCCCGCGCTACCAGAAGCAGATGCTCTGGACCGTCGTGAGCGTCTGGGTCGTGCTGATGGCCGGGGCCGTGTACCCCGTCCTGAACCACGCCTACCTCGAACTGTTCGGGAAGTGACACGCATGTCTTCTGACACTTCTTCCGCTCAGGCGATCGGCGACGTGGAGGGCGTTTCCCTCTACGACGTCGACAACCCGGCGCCGTACATCGAGGCCCCGCGCAAGCGGACGGGCAAGACCCCGCGCTCGACCCGCGGCAACTTCGAGATGGTCGCGTGGCTCTTCATGCGCCTCTCGGGCATCGTGCTCGTCGTCCTGGTCATCGGCCACCTGCTGATCCAGCTGGTGCTGGACGGCGGCGTCTCCAAGATCGGCTTCGCCTTCGTGGCCGGCCGCTGGGCGTCCCCGTTCTGGCAGGTCTGGGACCTGCTGATGCTGTGGCTGGCCATGCTGCACGGCGCCAACGGTCTGCGTACCGTCATCAACGACTACGCGGAGCGCGCCAACACGCGGCTGTGGCTGAAGGGCCTGCTCTACACCGCCACGGTGTTCACCATCCTTCTGGGCACGCTGGTGATCTTCACCTTCGACCCGAACATCCGCTAGGCAACGGGGCTGAGGCGAACCAAATGAAGATCCACAAGTACGACACCGTCATCGTCGGCGCAGGCGGCGCCGGCATGCGCGCCGCCATCGAGTCGACGAAGCGCAGCCGCACCGCCGTGCTGACGAAGCTCTACCCCACCCGCTCCCACACGGGCGCCGCGCAGGGCGGCATGGCCGCCGCGCTGGCCAACGTGGAGGACGACAACTGGGAGTGGCACACCTTCGACACGGTCAAGGGTGGTGACTACCTGGTCGACCAGGACGCCGCCGAGATCCTGGCGAAGGAGGCCATCGACGCGGTCCTCGACCTCGAGAAGATGGGCCTGCCGTTCAACCGCACCCCGGACGGCACCATCGACCAGCGCCGCTTCGGCGGTCACTCCCGCAACCACGGCGAGGCCCCGGTCCGCCGGTCCTGCTACGCCGCGGACCGCACGGGCCACATGATCCTCCAGACGCTGTACCAGAACTGCGTCAAGGAGGGCGTGGAGTTCTTCAACGAGTTCTACGTCCTGGACCAGCTCCTGGTCGAGGAGGACGGCGTCAAGAAGTCGGCCGGTGTGGTCGCGTACGAGCTCGCCACCGGCGAGATCCACGTGTTCCAGGCCAAGGCCGTCATCTACGCCTCCGGCGGCACCGGCAAGTTCTTCAAGGTGACCTCCAACGCGCACACCCTCACGGGTGACGGCCAGGCGGCCTGCTACCGCCGCGGCCTGCCGCTGGAGGACATGGAGTTCTTCCAGTTCCACCCGACGGGCATCTGGCGCATGGGCATCCTGCTGACGGAGGGCGCCCGCGGTGAGGGCGGCATCCTCCGCAACAAGGACGGCGAGCGCTTCATGGAGAAGTACGCGCCGGTCATGAAGGACCTCGCGTCCCGTGACGTCGTCTCGCGCTCCATCTACACGGAGATCCGCGAGGGCCGCGGCTGCGGTCCCGCCGGCGACCACGTGTACCTGGACCTGACGCACCTGCCGCCGGAGCAGCTCGACGCGAAGCTCCCGGACATCACCGAGTTCGCGCGCACGTACCTGGGCATCGAGCCGTACACGGACCCGATCCCGATCCAGCCCACCGCGCACTACGCCATGGGCGGCATCCCGACCAACGTCGAGGGTGAGGTCCTGGCGGACAACACCACCGTCGTCCCCGGCCTGTACGCGGCCGGCGAGGTCGCGTGCGTGTCGGTGCACGGCGCGAACCGCCTCGGCACCAACTCGCTGCTGGACATCAACGTCTTCGGCAAGCGCTCGGGCATCGCGGCGGCCGCGTACGCCCACGCGAACGACTACGTCGAGCTGCCGGAGAACCCGGCGAAGGACGTCGAGGAGCTCGTCGAGCGCCTGCGCAACTCCACGGGCAAGGAGCGGGTCGCCGACCTGCGCCTGGAGCTCCAGGAGACGATGGACGCGTGCGTGATGGTGTTCCGTACGGAGCAGACCATCAAGACCGCGGTCGAGAAGATCGCGGAGCTGCGCGAGCGCTACAAGAACGTGTCCGTCCAGGACAAGGGCAAGCGCTTCAACACGGACCTGCTGGAGGCCATCGAGCTGGGCAACCTGCTCGACCTGGCCGAGGTCATGGCCGTGTCCGCGCTGGCGCGCAAGGAGTCCCGCGGCGGTCACTACCGCGAGGACTACCCGAACCGCGACGACGTCAACTTCATGCGCCACACCATGGCGTACCGCGAGGTCGGCGACGACGGCAAGGACTCCGTCCGGCTGGACTACAAGCCCGTCGTCGTCACCCGCTACCAGCCGATGGAGCGTAAGTACTGATGGGCACCCCGACCCTGAGCAAGACGGACAAGATGGAGGCCGCGGCCGCGGCTTCGCCCTTCATCACGGTCACCTTCCGGATCCGCCGCTTCAACCCGGAGATCTCGGACGAGTCGACCTGGCAGGACTTCCAGATCGAGATCGACCCGAAGGAGCGCGTGCTCGACGGTCTCCACAAGATCAAGTGGGACCTCGACGGCACGCTGACCTTCCGTCGCTCGTGCGCGCACGGCATCTGCGGCTCCGACGCGATGCGGATCAACGGCAAGAACAGGCTCGCCTGCAAGACGCTGATCAAGGACATCAACCCGGAGAAGCCCATCACCATCGAGGCCATAAAGGGCCTCACGGTGATGAAGGACCTCGTCGTCGACATGGAGCCCTTCTTCCAGGCGTACCGGGACGTCATGCCGTTCCTGGTCACCAAGGGCAACGAGCCGACGCGCGAGCGCCTGCAGTCCGCCGAGGACCGCGAGCGCTTCGACGACACCACCAAGTGCATCCTGTGCGCCGCGTGCACGTCCTCGTGCCCGGTGTTCTGGAACGACGGCCAGTACTTCGGCCCGGCGGCGATCGTCAACGCGCACCGCTTCATCTTCGACTCGCGTGACGAGGCCGGCGAGCAGCGGCTGGAGATCCTGAACGACAAGGACGGCGTGTGGCGCTGCCGCACGACCTTCAACTGCACCGACGCGTGCCCGCGTGGCATCGAGGTCACGAAGGCGATCCAGGAAGTCAAGCGTGCGCTGATCACGCGCCGCTTCTGACCTTCCGGTCGTAGGTTCCGCACGGAGGCCCGCACCCCCAGCACGGGGTGCGGGCCTCCGTCGTGTCAGGCGTCGGACTCGGTCGGGAGGCCGGCCTCGACCCAGTCCTGGATGCCCTCGCGGTACTTGCGGACGTTCGTGTAGCCGAGGGCGGTGAGCCGGTCGGCGACCTGGCCGCTGTTGGGGCAGGCCGGGTTGGAGCAGTAGGTGACGATCGCGGCGCCGAGGTCGGGGAGCAGCTCCGGGGCCCGGTCGTCGACGTCCGCCCGTACGAGCTCCACGGCCCCGGGCAGATGCTGCTTCGCGTAGTACTCGCCGCCGAGCGTGTCGAGCACGGTCACCGTGCCCTCCGCGATGGCCTGTTTCAGTTCGTCACGGGTGATGAGTGCCGTCATGGCCATACCCTCCCAGAGAAACGGACTATAGTCCGGTTGTGGATCGATACATTAACGGACCGCAGTCCGTTTACGCAATCACCCCGCCCCCGTCGCCGAAAGCCCCGAAGGAGCGCGCCGACGCGGCCCGCAACCGTGCCGCCGTACTCGAGGCGGCCGCCGCGCTGTTCGCCGAACACGGCGTGGAGGGCGTCTCGATGGACCAGATCGCCGCGGCGGCCGGCGTCGGCAAGGGGACGCTGTTCCGGCGCTTCGGCGACAAGTCGGGGCTGGCGACCGCACTGCTGGACGCGCGGGAACGCGTACTGCAGCAGGCGATCCTGTCCGGCCCGCCGCCGCTGGGCCCCGGGGCGCCGACCGCGGACCGGCTCGCCGCCTTCGTCGACGCGTACCTCGACTACCTGCTGGAGCACCTGGACCTCGTACGGGTCTCGGAGACGGCCACCCCCGGCGCCCGCTACCGCATCGGCGCCTACCGCTTCTGGCACCACCACCTGTCGATCCTGTTCGCCGGCTCACCCGACCCGCAACACGCGGCGCACGCACTCCTGGCCGCGCTCGCGGGCGAGCACGTCACGGCCCTGCTGCCCGAACTCGGCGAGCAACGCGTCCGCGAGGGCGTACGCCGGCTCGCCCGGGCCCTCGGGGCCTGGTAGGGGTCGGGGCGGCGCTCCGGTCAGGGACGCGTCAGGGTCGGATGGGGGTCGTCACCGATGGCCGGTGGATCAAGCTCACGGCAGGCTTACAGCCATGAAGAACTCCGCGAACTCCGCTACCCGCAAGGCCCGTTGGATCACCCTGGTCGCCGCCGGCGCGGCCGTCGCGTCGCTCACGGTGGGCGCCCTGCCCGTGGCGGCTTCGGCGGCCGAGCGGACCCCCGCGCCCGTGACCGGCACCTTCCACGGGCCCCGGTCCGTCAACACCGCCGCGCTGACCAAGGCCATGGCCCCGGGCAAGGTCGCGACCGGGACGATGGTCCGACTGGGCGGCCCCGGCGTGCGGTGGACCGAGGCCACCGGACCGCTGTCCCAGGACCCGGCCGCGAACTTCCGCATCGGCAGCGTCACCAAGCTGTTCACCTCCACCGTGGTGCTCCAGCTGATCGGCGAGGGCCGCTTCACCATGGACACCCCGGTGCAGGAGATCCTCCCGGGGACCCTCCCCGCGCACTGGCAGCCGATCACCGTGGGCCAATTGCTGAGCCACACCAGCGGCCTCCAGCTGCCGTGCGTGGACTTCGTGGACGGCGAGGCCCCGACCCCGGAGCAGGTGATCTCCCACTGGACGGACCCGAAGTGCGCGGCGCCCCAGTACCCCGTGCTCACTCAGCAGTACAACGGCGCCAACTACTTCCTCCTCGGCATGGTGATCGAGAAGACCACCGGCCGCACCTACGCCGACGAGGTCCAGCGCCGGATCGCCCGCCCGCTCGGCCTGCGCCACACCTACTCCCCGAAGGCGGGCGACCGCTCCCTCCCCGGCCCGGTGCTGGCCGACGCGAGCGAGATCGAGCCGTGGGCGTGGGCCGAGGGCGGCATGATCTCCAACGCCCCCGACCTGGAACGCTTCATGACGGCCCTGATGCGAGGCCGACTGCTCAAGCCCGCCGAGCAGCGGCAGTTGTTCACCATGCCGGCGATCGCGGACAAGGCGAACCCCTTCAGCATGGCCGGGTTGCTGCGCCAAGAGGTCGGCGGCACCGTCGTCTGGGGCAAGACCGGCTCCATGGGCCGCTCCACGAGCGGGGTGTTCGCCACCGACCAGGCCGCGCGCACCGTGGTCTACTCCCTCGTACCGGCCACCAGGGACAAGGACCTGATGCGTGCTCACATCGGCGCGCTGGTCGCCGCGGGTCTCTGACCGGGGTACGGAGCAGGGGGTCCTTGTGGAAGGATCGGCCGTATGAGCGAGCAGCAGCCGAATCCGTACGCGAGCGACCCTTCCCAGGGCGGGGACGCCTACAAGTGGGGCCCCGGTGAGGCGAGTTACGGCTACCCGCAGCCGTACCCGGCGTCCCCGGCCTACCAGCCGACCATCGGCGGCGAGGGCCTCCCGGCCCCCGCCCCCCAGCCCGCCGCCGCCCCCGTCGGCGGCGTCGGCATGTCCATCGGCGACATCACCATCGCCGGGGACCAGATCATCACCCCGTCGGGCGCGATGCCGCTCAAGGGCGCGATGTGGAACGCGACGGACTTCTCGCGCACCGAGGAGAAGATCCCGACCCACGCGATCGTCCTCGCGATCGTCTTCTTCATCTTCTGCCTGCTCGGGCTGCTGTTCCTCCTGATGAAGGAGAAGAAGACCACGGGCTACATCCAGGTCACCGTCACCAGCGGCGGCCGCCACCACTCGACGATGATCCCGGCGCAGGACGCGACCACGTACCCCTGGGTGATGTCGCAGGTGAACCTCGCGCGGTCGCTGAGCTTCTGACCTACACGCCCTCCGCGGTGAAGCGGCGCCAGGCGGGCGCTTCACGGTCCACGCCCGGGTAGCGCGCTCGGACAGGCCTTCGAACACGCCGGCGGACGCGGCCCCGATCCGCGAGGATCGGGGCATGATCCTTATCCATGATGTGGACGGCCCCGAGAGCGGGCCCGCCGTCGTCCTGCTGCACTCCTCCGTCTGTGACCGGCGCATGTGGGAGCCGCAGTGGCGCCCTCTGATCGAGGCCGGGTTCCGGGTGATCCGGCCGGACTTCCGCACCTGCGGCGAGTCCCCCGCCGCCGAGGCCCCGTACAGCGACGAGGGAGACGTACGGGACCTGCTCGACCACCTCGGCGTGCGGCGGGCGGTCTTCGTCGGCAGCTCCTACGGAGGCCGGATCGCCCTGCAGTTCGCCGCGCGGCATCCGGAACGGGTGGCTTCCCTGCTGCTGCTCTGCGCGGGCCGGCCCGGTCACGAGCCGAGCGCGGAGCTGCGGAAGTTCGGTGCGGCCGAGGACGCCCTGCTCGACGCGGGGGACCTGGCCGGCGCCGCCGAACTCAACGCCCGCACCTGGCTCGGCCCGGACGCGGACGCCGACGCGCACGCGCTCGTACGGGCCATGCAGCTGCGGAACTTCGAGGGCGCCCTGGCCGTCACCGAGAGCCATGAGCTCCCGGACTCCCCCGTGGACCTGGCGGCCGTCGCGGCCCCCGTCCTGGCCCTCGGCGGTGCCCACGACCACCCCGACTTCCGCCGCATCGCCGCGGAACTCCCCGCGCTCGTCCCGGGGGCGGAGCACCGGGAGCTGCCGTGGGCGGGCCATCTGCCGTCACTGGAGCGCCCGGAGGAAACGACCCGCCTGATGCTGGAGTTCCTCCGGTCCTGAGGTCGCGCCACGTTCGCTTGAACTTGTTCAAAAAAGGCCCTACAGTCAGTCCTGCCAACAAGTTGAACACGTTCAAGGGGGCTGAGGGCTATGGACCTCACCGTGGTCGCGTACGTCATCTACCTGCTCGTCAGCATCGGCCTCACCATCTGGGTCGCCCGCACGCTCAGCCGCAACGGCCGCGTCTTCATCGGCGACGTCCTCCAGGGGAACGAGAAGCTCGCCGACGCCGTCAACCAACTCCTCGTGGTCGGCTTCTACCTCGTGAACATCGGCTTCGTCGCCCTCTTCCTGAGCTCGGACGAGGTGATGGCCGAGCCCCGCGACCTCTTCGAGGCGCTGTCGGTCAAGCTCGGCGTCGTCCTCCTGGTGCTCGGGGTCATGCACCTCGGCAACGTGTGGGTGCTCAACAAGATGCGCCGCCGCGGGATCATGGAACGCCAGCAGACCCCGCCGCTCGCCCCGCAGGGGTGGACCGCTCCGGCCGGGGCCTGACCGATGGCCACTCCGGGGCCGGCGGTGTACCACCTGACCGTGCTCTACGACGCCGACTGTCCGCTCTGCGTGCACATCCGGCACTGGCTGCTCGGACAGCGCTGGCTGGTACCGCTACGGCTGATCCCCGCCGCGTCCTTCGAGGCGCGGCGGCGGTTCCCGGAGCTCGACCACGAGTCGACGCTCCGCGAGATCACCGTCGTCGGGGACTCGGGCCAGGTGTGGACCGGGACGGACGCCTTCATCGTCTGCCTCTGGGCGCTGTCCGAGCACCGACCGCGGGCCAACTGGCTGGCCACCGCGGCCGGCCGGCCCTTCGCCCGGGCCGCCATGTACACGGCCTCGGCATGGCGGCAGGCGGTACGGACCGAGGGCGGCGCGGGCGACGATGTGGGGTCGGAGGGACCGGCCTGTGACGACCATTGCCCCGTCCCCCGATAGGCTCATACACCGTGACTGATCAGAAGGCTCCCAAGAGCGAGCAGACCCGCACGCTCATCCTCGAGACCGCGCTCCGACTCTTCCAGGAGCGCGGCTTCGACAAGACGACGATGCGGGGTATCGCGAAGGAGGCCGGCGTCTCGGTCGGCAACGCCTACTACTACTTCGAATCGAAGGAACACCTGGTCCAGGGGTTCTACGACCGGATCGGCGCCGCGCACCAGGCGGCGGTCCGGCCCATCCTGGACAGCGAGACCGATCTGCAGAAGCGGTACGCGGGCGTGTTGACGGCCTGGATGGACATCGCGGCCCCGTATCACGAGTTCGCCTCCCAGTTCTTCAAGAACGCCGCGGACCCGGAGAGTCCGCTCAGCCCCTTCTCCCCGGAGTCGGAGGCCGCGCGGCAGGCGGCGATCAGCATCCACCGCGAGGTGCTGGCCGGCGCGAAGACCAAGGTGCCGGCGGAACTGGCCGACGTACTGCCCGAGCTGATGTGGCTCGCGCAGATGGGCCTGGTCCTCTACTGGGTCTTCGACCGTTCACCGAACAGCGAGAAGACCCGGCGGCTCGCCGAGCGCGGCGCGCAGCTCACCACGCGGGGCATCGTGCTGGCCCGGTTCCGGGTGCTGCGACCGCTCGTGCGCGAAGTGCACGAGCTGTTCGCGGACTTCCTGCCGGGCATGGCCCAGACGGCGACGGCGGGGGGCCGCAAGAGGGCCTCGGACCCCGACCCGGAAACCGCCTGAGGCACGCCAAGACACCTCCTAGAGCCAGTTCAGCTCCCACAGGCGCCAGACCCCGGTGCCGTCGGAGAGGTACTGGGCTCCGGTGACGGCGTCGCGGGACATCACGAAGTCCTTCTTCTGCCAGATCGGCACCATCGGGGCCTGCTGGGCGACGACCTTCTGGAGCTCGCGGAAGTCGGCGGCCGCGGCGGCCCGCTCCGAGTGGGACTGCGTACGGGTGATCAGCTCGTCGACGTGCTTGTCGGAGAAGCCGCTGTTCATGGAGGAGTCGGCGCCGACGAGCGGGGCCAGGAAGTTGTCCGCGTCCGGGAAGTCGGCGATCCATCCGATCGCGTAGACGTCGAACTCCCCGGCCGCGTACCCCTTCTGGAAGTCGCCCCACTTCTCGACCGGCTTGACCGTCAGCTGGAACAGGCCGGTGCCCTCCAGCTGCCGCTTGAGCTCCTCGGCCTCGGGGACGTTCGCGCCGCGCACGTTGACCCCGAGGGTGAGGGCGACGGGCTCGGTGATCCCGGCGTCCTTCAGGAGCTTCCTCGCGGTCGCGCCGTTGGGCGCCGGGTAGGCGTCGAAGAACGGCGTGCTGTGGCCCGCGACGCCCGCCGGGACGAGGGAGTACAGCGGGGTGACGGTGCCCGAGTAGACCTCGGTGGCCAGCTTGGGCCGGTCGAGCACGGCGGCGACGGCCTGGCGGACGGCGGGCGGCGCCGCGGCCGCGCCGGGGCGTACGTTGAAGACCAGGGAGCGGGTCTCGGTGCCGCCGGAGGCCTGGTAGCGGGTGTCCTTCATGCCCGGGTTGAGCGCGGCCAGCACGGCCGGCGGCATCTCGCGGTGGGCCACCTCGATCTCCCGCTCGTTCCACGCCTTGTCGAGCTGCGCGGAGCCCGCGTAGTACTTGACGGTGACGGCGGCCCGGGCGCGCTTGGCCTGGCCCGCGTACGCGTCGTTGGGCAGCAGCTCGGCACTGGCGCCGGCCTTGTACGCGCCGAGCCTGTAAGGGCCGGAGCCGTCGATCTTGCCGTCCTCGCGCAGGGCCTTCGCCGGGTACTTGTCCTTGTCGACGATCGAGGCGGCGCCCGTCGCGATCTTGAAGGGGAAGGTGGCGTCGCGGGCGGAGAGGTTGAAGGTGACCGTGCGGCCCTCGGCCTTGACCGATTCCAGGGTGTTGAAGAGCGGGGCCGGGCCCTGGTCGGAGTTGATCGCCTTGATCCGGTCGAAGGAGTGCTTGACGTCCTCGGCGGTGATCTGGCGTCCGTTGGAGAACTTCACGTCCGGGCGGAGCTCGCACTGGTACGTGGTGAGCTTCTGGCCGACGAACCGGCAGGCGGAGGCGGCGTCCGGCACGGGGGTGTCGGAGCCGGGCTTGATGGTCAGCAGCGACTGGTAGACGTTGCTGTACAGGGCCCAGGAACCGGCGTCGTACGCCCCGGCCGGGTCGAGGGCGGAGACCACGTCACTGGTCCCGACCCGGATGGCCCCCCGGTCGCCGCCCTCCCAGGGCACCAGCTGCCAGGCACCCACCCCGACCACGCCGAGGACCAGCCCGGCAACGATGATTTTCGAGCCGACAGACGGCATCCCGCTGACCCCACCCCTGTACCGGCGACAGAACCCCACTGTCCGATATCCGGATACCGGCCATCCCATCACGGAATATCAGCCACCGGAAGGTCGGTTCGTGACCCGTCGGACGCGATTCGCTGCCGGTTGGGGAGGGTCAGGCCTGGTATGAGGCGAGTTCGACCACGGTGATGTCGGACGGGGCGCCCACCCGGACCGGAGGCCCCCAGGCGCCGGCCCCGCGGGAGACGTACAGCTGGGTGTCCCCGTAGCGCTCCAGCCCGGCGACGGTGGGGTTGGCGAGCTCGGCCAGGTAGTTGCCGGGCCAGAGCTGGCCGCCGTGGGTGTGGCCGGAGAGCTGGAGGTCGACGCCGTGCCGGACGGCGTCGTGGATGACCACGGGCTGGTGCGCGAGGAGCACGGCGGCACGGGCCCGGTCGCGGTCGCCGAGGGCCGCCCGGAAGTCGGGGCCCTCCCCCTCGCTCTCGCCCGCGATGTCGTTCACGCCGGCGAGGTCGAAGTACGGCAGGGCGCGGCGGGCGTTCTCCAGGGGGGTCAGGCCGAGTTCGCGGACGTGGTCCACCCACTGCCGGGCGCCCGAGAAGTACTCGTGGTTCCCGGTGACGAAGTACGCACCCTGGCGCGCGGCCAGCCGGCGCAGCGGCTCGGCGGCGGGCCCGAGGTCGTGGACGTCGCCGTCGACGAGGTCGCCGACGATGGCGATGAGGTCGGGCTGGGTGCGGTTGACGGTGTCGACGATCCGCTGGGTGTGGGCGCGGCCGAGGATCGGCCCGAGGTGGACGTCGCTGACGACGGCGATCCGGAAGCCGTGTGCCGCGCGGGGCAGTTTCGCCAAGGGGACCCGGACCCGCTTGACGCTCGGCCCGCGCAGGACCCCGTAGGCCCCGGCCCCGACCGTCCCGACGGCCACGGCGGCGGCCGCGCCGCCCAACGCTCGCGCGACGAACCTCCGGCGGTCCAGCAGATCGGCCCCGGAGCCCTGGGCCGTGCCACCGGTGTCGGGCGCCTCGCCTGCGACTTGCTCAGACGGGGGCGCGGCGGCGGCGCCCGTGCCCGGGGCGGCGCCCCCGGCGCGGGAGTCCACGGCGCGGGCGCCCACGGAGGCGGCGGCACTCTCCAGCCCCGCCGGCGTTTGAGGCGCGGGGTGCGGGGCAGCGCGCCGTTCCACCCCGGTGGGAGGCCGCTGGGCCACACGGCGGAGCAACAGCGCGCGGATCGGCTCCGCGACCAGCATCGTCAGGGTCAAGTACAGGAGCACCGCGAGCCAGAGGAACCCCGGCCAGGCCACCGTCTGCTGGAGCCAGAAGGGGGCACCGCCGCGGCCGGTGGTCAGGGCGGCCACAGAGAGGAGCGGCAGGGTGATGATCAGGACCGTGCCGACCCGCCGGGGCAGGCCGCCGGGGACGGTGGTGTCGCGCACCAGCCGGATCCAGAGCCAGCGGTGGACCAGTACCAGGAGCGCCAGGACCGACAGCGCGACCAGCGCGAAAATCGCGATCTTCATGCGGAGTGACCCTCGTCCGTTCCCTCGCGTGATTCCCGACGCAGCGCCCGGACCCCGCGCAACCCGATCACACCGACGGCCGTCCCCAGGAGGAAGGACGTCACCGCGAGCGTCAGGTGCACCCAGAAGTAGGAGGTGGGGTCACCCGCCGCGTCAAAGGCCAGGCCACTGCCGTTCTTCCACAGGTTCCGGACGAAAGACACCCAGATGAACCAGCTCCACACTCCGAAGGCGAGCAGGAACCAGGAGGCGGTACGGCTGAGTCTCATGCCCTCAGTATCGGATTCTTCCCCAGGACGGACGCGCCGGGGTGGGCTGTCCCGGCGGAGCTTGCGACGAATTGGCCGGTCCGTGACGACGATCAGCTCATCGGGATGTACTTTCACCTGCGTGTCCGCCAAGAAGACCGCGCTGACGGTCCTTATCCCCGCGCTGCTCGTCCCGGCGATGCTCGTGGCCCCCGCGCACGCCGCGCCGTCCCCGCCGGCCGACGGGAAGGGCGGGCCCGCCAAGGCCCCGCAGGCCCCGGCGCCGCCCGCGTCGATGTCCACGGTCGGCGGGGCGCGGCTCGGCCAACCGGGGACGCAGGTCAATCTGCTGCCCGGCGCGCCCGCGCTGCCCACGAACCTGACGGGCCGGTCCTGGATCGTGGCGGACGCCGAGTCCGGCGAGGTCCTCGCGGCGTACAACGCGCACTGGCGGCTTCCCCCGGCCTCCACGATGAAGATGCTCTTCGCGGACACCCTGCTGCCGGGGCTGCCCAAGGAGCAGGTCCACAAGGTCACCGAGAAGGACATGGACGGCGTCGGCCCCGGCAGCAGCCTGGTCGGGGTGAAGGAGGACCTCGAGTACAGCGTCCACGACCTGTGGCTGGGGGTGTTCCTGCGGTCGGGGAACGACGCGGTGCACGTGCTTTCGGCCATGAACGGCGGCGTCGAGAAGACCGTCAAGGACATGCAGGCGCACGCCGAGGAGCTGCAGGCGCTGGACACGCACGTCGTGTCCCCCGACGGGTACGACGCCCCCGACCAGGTGTCGAGCGCGTACGACCTGACGCTCATCGCCCGCTCCGGGCTGCAGAAGCAGGACTTCCGCGAGTACTGCGGCACGGCCGAGGCCAAGTTCCCCGGCAAGCAGGAGGCGGGGAAGCCGCGCGAGTACTTCGAGATCCAGAACACCAACCGGCTGATGACGGGCGCCGGCGGCATCTCCCCCTACAAGGGCATCGCCGGGGTGAAGAACGGCAACACCACCATGGCCGGCTCCACCTTCACCGGCGCCGCCCAGCAGGGCGAGCGGAAGCTGCTGGTCACGGTGATGAACCCGGGCGCGGGCGGGGCGAACTCGGTGTACGAGGAGACCGCCGCGCTGCTCGACTGGGGTTTCGCGGCGGCCTCGAAGGTCAAGCCGGTGGGTGAGCTGGTGCCGCCGAAGAGCGAGGACACCTCCGCCCACGGTTCCCCGGCCCAGTCGCACGAGAACAACCCGTCGGCGGCCGGCGGCGGCTCGGGAGGTTTCGGCACCGCGCTGGGCGTCGCCGGCGGCGTGCTGGCCGTCCTGGCGGGCGGCGCCTTCGTGGTCAACCGGCGCTGGCCTCGCGGCCGGCGGGGCCGGGGCGAGGACCTGGTGTAGCGGCGGCTTCGTCCTCGCCTTCCTCCCCTGCCTCGTCGTCCTCGGTGACCGTCCAGGCTGCGCAGAACAGCAGCAGCTTCGCCGTGAAGTTGATCCAGAGCAGCAGGGCGATCGGCACGCCGAAGGCCCCGTACATGCTCTTCGCGGCGACCCCCTGCATATAGCCGCTGAGCAGCAGTTTCAGCAGCTCGAAGCCGACCGCGCCGATCAAGGCCGCCTCGATCAGGCGGCGGCGCGACGGCTCGACCCCGGGCAGCAGCGTCAGGACGTAGAGCAACAGCAGGAAGGCGGCCAGTACGCCCACGAGGAAGGCGGCGGCGCGCAGCAGCCCGCCGCCCGCGCCGTGCTGCGGGATGCCCAGCCACTCCGCTGATTTGCCGACCGCGCTGGCCCCGAAGATCGAGGCGGCGGCGGAGGCCAGGCCCACCCCGCCGAGGCCGAGCAGGACGAGTCCGTCCTTGCCCTTGCGGGCGATGGGGTTCCCCTGGTCCTCGTCGTCCTTTTCCCACACCGCGCGCAGGCAGTCCCGCATCGAGCCCACCCAGCCGATGCCGGTGAAGAGGAGGATCACGCCGGCGACGAGACCGACCGTGCCGGCGTTCGCGACGAGCCCGTCGATGTTCAGCTGGTCGGAGATCCCCGGCACCTGCTCCGCGAGGTTCTTCTCCAGCCGGTCCAGCTGCTCCTCGCTGAGCAGCGCCGCGCCGATGGCGGCGGCCACGGTGATCAACGGGAAGAGCGCGAGGAAGCTGATGAAGGTGATGGCGGCGGCGAGCCGGGTCCAGTGCGCGCGGTCGAGACGTTCGTACGAATGCCACGCGTGCGTCCGCATCAGACGGGCCACCAGCGGCCCGATCACCGGGAGTTTCGTGAGCCAGTCCATGAAGTCACCGTAATTGAGCCGACGGAAATAGCCGGGATTGTCGGTTTCGGAGGCTACGGTCGTCGCTTGTGACTTTTCACCCGTCGACTCATCCGTTCCACACCCTGGTCCTCCGGAGGCTGAGGTTCCGCGCCCGGCGCACCTTCCGGCTGCCCCTGCGACCCCTCGTTCAGGAAGGACGTGCGGTCGCCGCGGCCGTCGCGTCGGCGGGCGCGCCCGGCTGCGCCGGAACGCCCGTCGGGCCCGTGCCGAAAGGGTATTCGCGCAGCTTGCGCCAGACCCCGTCGGAACCCTGCTCGTAGAGCGCGAAGCTCTCGCAGAGCCACTCGGCGGCATACTCGGCGAGCGTGGCGAACGCCAGGTCCATCGCCTCCTCGGAGATCCCGTGGGCGACGGTGACGTGCGGGTGGTACGGGAAGGCCAGCTCGCGGCTGAGCGGGCCGTCCGGGTCGCGGACCTCGCCCTGGAGGCGGGTACAGCCCGCGCCGCCCTCGACGACCTGGACGAAGACGACCGGCGACAGGGGCCGGAAGGTTCCCGTCCCGGCCAGCCGCATCCGGAAGCCCCGGAAGGCCTGCGCGACCTCGGCCAGGTGGGCCCGGATCGCCGGCAGCCGGTCGGCCTCCACCTCGGTGGGCGGGAGCAGGGTGACATGCGTGGGAATACCGTGCGCGGCGGCGTCCCCGAAGCCGGCGCGCAGCTCCTGGAGCTGGCTGCCGTACGGCTCCGGGACCGCGATCGAAACGCCGAGCGTTACGGTCCCCACGTATGTCTCCTCCGTCGTTTGATTGCGTGCTGTCGCCTCAGTGTGGCGGCAGCACCCCCTGTCCCGCCAGGGTCGTCTTTCGCGAGCGCTTCCGTCAGTGCTTGGCGGGCAGGAAACCGAGCCGGTCGTAGGCCTGCGCGAGCGTCTCGGCGGCCACCGCGCGGGCCTTCTCCGCGCCCTTGGCCAGGATGGAGTCCAGCGTCTCCGGGTCGTCCAGGTATTCCTGGGTGCGCTGCTTGAACGGTGTGACGAAGTCGACCATCACGCCGGCCAGGTCGGTCTTGAGCGCGCCGTAGCCCTTGCCCTCGTACTTCGCCTCCAGCTCGGGGATCGTCTCGCCCGTGAGGGTGGAGTAGATCGTGAGCAGGTTGCTGACGCCGGGCTTCTCCTCGGTGTCGAAGCGGATCTCGGTGTCGGTGTCGGTGACCGCGCTCTTGATCTTCTTCTCGGTGACCTTGGGCTCGTCGAGGAGGTTGATCAGGCCCTTGGGGGACGACGCGGACTTCGACATCTTGATCGCCGGGTCCTGGAGGTCGTAGATCTTCGCGACCTCCTTGACGATGTGCGCGGCGGGCAGGGTGAAGGTCTGGCCGAAGCGGTGGTTGAAGCGCTCGGCGAGGTCGCGGGTCAGCTCGACGTGCTGGCGCTGGTCCTCGCCGACCGGGACGGCGTTCGCCTGGTAGAGCAGGATGTCGGCGACCTGGAGGATCGGATACGTGAACAGGCCGACGCTGGCGCTGTTGACCCCGCCCTTGGCGGACTTGTCCTTGAACTGGGTCATCCGGCTGGCCTCGCCGAAACCGGTGATGCAGTTCATGACCCAGCCGAGCTGCGCGTGCTCGGGCACGTGGCTCTGGACGAAGAGCGTGCAGCGCTCGGGGTCCAGACCGGCGGCGAGGAGCTGCGCGGCGGAGAGACGGGTGTTCGCGCGCAGGGCCGCCGGGTCCTGCGGCATGGTGATCGCGTGCAGGTCGACGACCATGTAGAAGGCGTCGTGCGTCTCCTGCAGGGCGACGTACTGGCGGATGGCTCCGAGGTAGTTCCCGAGGTGGAACGAACCGGAGGTGGGCTGGATGCCGGAGAGCGCGCGAGGACGATCAGAAGCCATGGCCTCATTCTCTCAGGTGCGGGGGCGGGCTCGGGCCCGCCGATGTCCGGAACCTTCCGCCGCTCGGCTCCGTCGGTGCCGTGCCGCCTCGGGCGCCGCCGTACGGGGGGCGTGGCCCGGTGGCCGGATCTCACCCCGGCCGAGCGACCGCTTTCCGTCGGGCACGGGGATGCCGCTGCGCGGGGCGTCCTGGGCTCCGCCCAGACCCGCGCCTCAAACGCCGGCGGGGCTGGAGTCGGCCGGTGCCGTCCGCCAGGCGCGGGTTTCGGGGCGCGGAGCGCCGTGCTTGAGGCCGCGCCCAACGGCTCAGGTCGGACGAATCCAGCCCCGCCGGCATTTGAGGCGCGGGCGCCCGGGGCAGAGCCCCCGGCACCGGCGCCGCACCATTCAGCCCCGCCGGCGTTTGAGGCGCGGGGGTCCGGGGCGGAGCCCCCCGGCACCGGCGCCGCACCAACCAGCCCCGCCGGCGTTTGAGGCGCAGGGGGTCCGGG
>NZ_JBHWJY010000046.1:0-67654 GCF_042731135.1 Streptomyces sp. NPDC059874 | reverse complement strand
AACGCCGGCGGGGCTGAAACAACCAGCCTCGCCGGCGTTTGAGGCGCGGGGTCTGGGGCGGAGCCCCAGGGAGCCGCGCAGCGGCACCCCCTCGGGGGCTTCCGCATGCGCGCGCGGGGCGGCAATCTGGTGGGGCGCCCCACGACGCGAGGCGGTGACGGGCATGCGGTTCGACTCAGGGCGGGTCTGCCTGGACCTGGTGGCCACTGAGCGCATCCGGGACGGCGACGAGCTGCGGACGTGGCTCGCCGGAGCCGGGCTGGTGCCCGGCCGGACGCCGCTCGCGAGGGTCGGCCCCGACTGGGTGGCGGCGTTCCTGGTACTGCGCCGGGACGTGGAGGCCCTCGTACGGGCGGAGCTGCACGGGACCGAACCGGATGAGGCCGCCCTCGCCCGGGTCAACGCGCTGGCCGCCGGGCCACCCCCCGGGCTGTGTGCCGTACGGGACCAAGAGGGTCACCTCGTGCGGGAGTTGTGCGGCGGGGTGGAGTGCGGCGCGCTGCTCGCCTCGGTCGCCCGCGACGCCGTGGAGCTGCTGACCGACCCCGGGGACCTCGCCCTGCTGCGGGCCTGCGAGGGCGACGGGTGCGCCCGCATCTACCTCGACACCTCCCGCGGGCACCGGCGCCGCTGGTGCTCCAGCGAGCTGTGCGGGAACCGCGAGCGGGTCGCCCGGCACCGCCGGCGGGCGCTGGCCGGAGGCTCGGCGTAAGACGGTCCCGGAACGGGCGTGCGGACAGGGGGCCGATTCGCGTACGGTTGACGGTCGCCCATGCACGTCAGAAGGGGGCCTTGGTGGCCGCGCAGAATGCCGCTGTCGACAGCACGGCGGATTCCGTCCGCGATCGGGAGATCGCGGTCGAGCAGACGCATCTCGACCAGGTGTACCGACGCCTTGAGGAGAAGATCCACGAGGCCGAGTTCCTCATGAACGACGCCGCCAAGCGCGGCCAGGTGGGTACGCCCGGAGCCCTGGCCGAGCGCGACGCGCAGGTCTTCCGGGCCGGTATCCACCTGAACCGGCTGAACAACGAGTTCGAGGACTTCCTCTTCGGGCGGATCGACCTGGTCCTCGGCAAGGACGGGGAGCGCGGGCCGGACGGCGCGTACACCTCCATCGAGCCCGCCGACGACGCGATCCGCGAGGATCTGACCGCCGAGATCGCCGAGACCCTGCACATCGGGCGGATCGGGGTCCTGGACTCCGACTACTCGCCGCTGGTCATCGACTGGCGGGCGCCGGCCGCCGCGCCGTTCTACCGCTCCACGCCGAAGGACCCCGGGCGGGTCGTACGGCGGCGCGTGATCCGGTCCAAGGGCCGCAAGGTGCTGGGGGTCGAGGACGACCTGATGCGCCCCGAGATCACCGCCTTCCTCGGCGGCCGGGAGCTGCCCGCGATCGGTGACGGCGCACTGATGGCCGCGCTCGGACGGGCCCGTACGCACTCCATGCGGGACATCGTCTCCTCCATCCAGGCCGAGCAGGACCTGGTCATCCGCGCCCCCGCCGCCTCGGTCGCCGAGGTCGCGGGCGGGCCGGGTACCGGCAAGACCGCGGTCGCCCTGCACCGGGCCGCGTACCTGCTCTACCAGGACCGGCGGCGCTACTCCGGCGGCATCCTGATCGTCTCGCCGACCCCGCTGCTCGTCGCGTACACCGAGGGCGTCCTGCCCTCGCTGGGCGAGGAGGGCCAGGTCGCCATCCGGGCGCTCGGCTCGCTGGTCGACGGCGCGGAGGCGACCACGTACGACGATCCGGACGTGGCCCGGATCAAGGGCTCCTCGCGGATGCTGAAGGTGCTGCGCAAGGCGGTGCGCGGAGCCCTGGAGCTGGGCAACGCCCCCGACCGGCTCCGCGTGGTGGCCTTCGGCCGGCGCCAGGAGCTGGAGGCCGACGAGCTGAACCGGATCCGGCAGAACGTGCTGGGCGGCAGCGCTCCCGTGAACCTGCTGCGCCCGCGCGCCCGCAAGCTACTGCTCGACGCGCTGTACGCGAAGTCGGGCGGCGCCGGCCGGCACAGCGACCCGGAGCTGGCCGCCGAGCTGCGGTCCGCCTTCGACGAGGACATCTCCACGGAGGACGTGTTCATCGAGTTCCTGAACGCGTGGTGGCCGGAGCTGACCCCGCGCGCCGTGCTCGCCTCGATGGCCGACGAACGGCGGCTCGGCCGCTGGTCGCGCCGGGACCTGAACAACCGCGAGGTCCGCCGGCTGGCCCGCTCGCTGCGCCGGGTCGGCCCGGACGGCAAGGGCCCGCTCTCGGTGCACGACGTCGCGCTGCTCGACGAGCTGCAGCAGCTGCTCGGCGCGCCCGCGCGGCCGAAGCGCAGACGGGAGATGGACCCCCTGGACCAGCTCAGCGGGCTGGAGGAGCTGATGCCGACCCGCGAGGAAACCCAGTGGGAGCGGGCCGAGCGGCTCGCGGCGGAGCGCACCGAGTACGCGCACGTCATCGTCGACGAGGCCCAGGACCTGACGCCGATGCAGTGGCGGATGGTGGGCCGCCGCGGCCGGATGGGCACCTGGACCGTGGTCGGCGACCCGGCGCAGTCCTCCTGGACGGATCCGGAGGAGGCGGCCGCCGCCCGCGACGAGGCACTGGGGTCCCGTCCGCGCAGGCGGTTCACGCTGACGGTCAACTACCGCAACCCGGCGGAGGTCGCCGAGGTCGCCTCCCGCGTGCTGCGCCTCGCGATGCCCGGCATGGAGCCGCCGTCCGCGGTGCGCTCCACGGGCCTGGAGCCGCGTTTCACGGCCGCCGAGGGCGATCTGGGCGCCGCGGTCCGGGAGGAGACCAGGCGCCTGCTGGAGCAGGTGGACGGCACCGTCGGCGTGGTCGTGGCCATGGACCGGCGCGCGGAGGCCGCGGGCTGGCTCGCGGACCTCGGCGAGCGGGCGGTGGCGCTGGGCAGCCTGGAGGCCAAGGGGCTGGAGTACGACGCCACGGTGGTCGTCTCCCCGGCGGAGATCGCCGAGGAGTCCCCGGCGGGCCTGCGGGTGCTGTACGTGGCGCTGACGCGCGCGACGCAGCAGCTGACGGTGGTCTCGGCGGCCGACCGGGACAAGCCCGACGCGAACGGGGTGCCGGAGCTGCTGCTGCCGTAGGGGCCGCCGTCGTGGCCGGTTCGTAGGGCCGTATGGTCCGCGGCCGGCCGCGTGGTGCTTTCGAACCGACTTCCGGCGCGGGGATGACATCGGGCGATCCTTTGTTAGCCTGGGTACGGCACCGACTCGATCCAAGCCCCCGGGCCCAACCTTCGTCGCTTAGAGCGACCACTTGCCGCGAGGCGAGCATGGCGGGTCGGTGTCATAGACATGTAGTTAAAAGATCAGCGTGACAGGTCCGCGCCCTCCACAGTGAGGGCGCGGACCTGTTTTGTATGGCCCCACCATTCCAAACCCCCCAGGTATCTCGTATGGTGGAAGAGTCTTTCCGAAATTTGTAGCTGGTTACCTTGTACCGGCTGGTAGGTGGGACGATCGGACAACAGGTCCTGCCGCACCTGCCACGGTTTGGTCGGCGCAGTGCGGGACCCTGTGTGTACAAGTGAAACCAGGGACAGAAGAGGAAACACGGCCATGGCAACGGCGCCCAGCGTCTCGTATTCGATGACGGTCCGCCTGGAAGTGCCCGCGAGCGGAACCGCGGTCTCCCAGCTCACCACCGCCGTGGAGTCCTCCGGTGGTTCTGTCACCGGCCTCGACGTGACCGCCTCCGGCCACGAGAAGCTCCGGATCGACGTCACCATCGCCGCCACCTCCACCGCGCACGCCGACGAGATCGTCGAGAAGCTGCGCGGGATCGAGGGCGTCAGCCTCGGCAAGGTCTCCGACCGAACCTTCCTGATGCACCTCGGCGGCAAGATCGAGATGTCGTCCAAGCACCCCATCCGCAACCGTGACGACCTCTCGATGATCTACACCCCGGGCGTGGCCCGCGTGTGCATGGCCATCGCCGAGAACCCCGAGGACGCGCGCCGCCTCACCATCAAGCGCAACTCCGTCGCAGTCGTGACGGACGGCTCCGCCGTGCTGGGCCTGGGCAACATCGGCCCGATGGCCGCCCTGCCGGTCATGGAGGGCAAGGCCGCCCTCTTCAAGCGCTTCGCCGGCATCGACGCCTGGCCGATCTGCCTCGACACCCAGGACGCCGACGAGATCGTCGCGATCGTCAAGGCCATCGCCCCTGGCTTCGCCGGCATCAACCTGGAGGACATCTCCGCGCCGCGCTGCTTCGAGATCGAGGCCCGGCTGCGCGAGGCTCTGGACATCCCCGTCTTCCACGATGACCAGCACGGCACCGCGATCGTGGTCCTCGCCGCCCTGACGAACGCACTTCGCGTGGTGGGCAAGGCAGTTGGCGACGTCAAGGTCGTCATGTCCGGCGCCGGCGCGGCCGGTACGGCCATCCTCAAGCTGCTCCTCGCGGCGGGCGTCAAGAACGCGGTCAGCGCCGACATCCACGGCGTCGTGCACGCGGACCGCCCCGACCTCGTCGACGCGGCCCCCGACTCCCCGCTGCGCTGGATCGCCGACAACACCAACCCCGAGGGCTACACGGGGACTCTGAAGGAGGCCGTGGTCGGCGCCGACGTGTTCATCGGCGTCTCGGCCCCGAACGTGCTGTCCGGCGAGGACGTGGCGGCCATGGCGGAGGGCGCGATCGTGTTCGCGCTCGCGAACCCGGACCCCGAGGTGGACCCGGCGGTGGCCCGCCAGACCGCCGCCGTCGTCGCGACCGGCCGCTCCGACTTCCCGAACCAGATCAACAACGTGCTGGTCTTCCCGGGCGTCTTCCGCGGCCTGCTGGACGCCCAGTCGCGAACCGTGAACACCGGCATGATGCTGGCCGCCGCGACCGCCCTGGCGGACGTCGTCGGCGAGGACGAGCTGAACGCGAACTACATCATCCCGTCGGTGTTCAACGACAAGGTCGCCGGCGCGGTCGCGGGCGCCGTCCGCAAGGCCGCCACCAACGTCTGACCGGGCCCCGCGGGCCGCGCGGGCCGTCTGTGACGGCCCTCACGGCCCGCCGCTCCCGGCGCGTCGCGAGATGCGGGCCCGGTGGGCCGCCTCTAGGGTTGCGGGGATGCCCGCGGGGTTCGCTGTCCGCGTCTGCGCGTGCGCAAGGGTGTGGACGGAGCGTCACCGCGGCGTGACTGTGGCGCTTTTCGTGTGACCCCGGCGGGTGCCGGATTGGCTTTCCCGCCGCTGGTGGGGGCAGGATGCGTAACCGGGCGAGAGGGTCTGACGTTCAGACCCGGGTCCGGGGACTGTCCGAGGGCCCTGGCAGCATCGGCTTCGATCTCACGCCTCTAAGGCAAGTTGAACACGGGAGTACAACATGAACCGCAGTGAGCTGGTGGCCGCTCTGTCCGAGCGCGCCGAGGTGACCCGCAAGGACGCCGACGCCGTTCTGGCCGCGCTCGCCGAGACCGTCGGCGAGATTGTCGCCAAGGGCGACGAGAAGGTCACCATCCCCGGCTTCCTGACCTTCGAGCGCACCCACCGTGCCGCTCGCACCGCGCGCAACCCGCAGACCGGCGACCCCATCCAGATCCCGGCCGGCTACAGCGTGAAGGTCTCCGCGGGCTCCAAGCTCAAGGAAGCCGCCAAGGGCAAGTAGTACGCCCTTGTGCCGAGGGCCGCACAGGCCCTCGGGACGGCAGTAGGACGTAGAACGGCCCAGGGCGGCCGCCCCGGGCGGGGCGGCCGCCCTTCGGCCTGTCCGGGGCCCGTGCGGGCCGTCCGGGGCCGTGCGGGCCGCGTGAGGCCCCGTCAGGCCCCGTGCCGGGCACGAGAAGAGCCCCCCAGGCCCTTGCGGGCCCGGGGGGCTCTTCTCGTACGGCAGGTGCGGCACGGCCGAGCGGATCGGCCGTACGGGTCAGACGAGGTCGCCGCCCGGGAGTTCGACCTTCGCGCCGAGCTCGACGAGCTTCTCCATGAAGTTCTCGTAGCCGCGGTTGATCAGGTCGATGCCGTGCACCCGCGAGGTGCCCTCGGCCGCGAGCGCCGCGATCAGGTACGAGAACCCGCCGCGCAGGTCGGGGATGACCAGGTCGGCGCCCTGCAGCTTGGTGGGGCCGGAGACGACCGCCGAGTGCAGGAAGTTGCGCTGGCCGAAACGGCAGGCGCTGCCGCCCAGGCACTCGCGGTACAGCTGGATGTGAGCACCCATCTGGTTGAGCGCCGAGGTGAAACCGAGCCGGGACTCGTAGACCGTCTCGTGGACGATCGAGAGGCCGGAGGCCTGCGTCAGGGCCACGACGAGCGGCTGCTGCCAGTCGGTCTGGAAGCCGGGGTGGACGTCCGTCTCCAGCGCGATGGCGTTGAGCGGGCCGCCCGGGTGCCAGAAGCGGATGCCGTCGTCGTCGATCTCGAAGGCGCCGCCGACCCGGCGGAAGGTGTTCAGGAAGGTCATCATCGAGCGCTGCTGGGCGCCGCGCACGTAGACGTTGCCGCCGGTCGCCAGGGCCGCGGAAGCCCAGGAGGCGGCCTCCAGGCGGTCCGGGAGCGCCTTGTGGTTGTAGCCGCCGAGGCGGTCGACACCGGTGATCCGGATGGTCCGGTCGGTGTCCATGGAGATGATCGCGCCCATCTTCTGCAGCACGCAGATGAGGTCCTCGATCTCCGGCTCCACGGCGGCGTTGCTGAGCTCGGTGACGCCCTCGGCCAGAACGGCCGTCAGCAGCACCTGCTCGGTCGAGCCGACCGAGGGGTAGGGCAGGCGGATCTTGCAGCCGCGCAGCCGCTGCGGGGCCTCCAGGTACTGACCGCCCTCGCGCTTCTCGATGGTCGCGCCGAACTGCCGGAGCACGTCGAAGTGGAAGTCGATCGGCCGGCCGCCGATGTCGCAGCCGCCCAGGCCCGGGATGAAGGCGTGGCCGAGGCGGTGCAGCAGCGGACCGCAGAACAGGATCGGGATGCGCGACGAGCCCGCGTGGGCGTCGATGTCGGCGACGTTCGCGCTCTCGACGTGGGTCGGGTCGAGCACCAGCTCGCCCGGCTCCTCGCCGGGACGGACCGTCACCCCGTGCAGCTGGAGCAGCCCGCGGACGACCCGGACGTCACGGATGTCGGGAACGTTGCGCAGCCGACTGGGTTCACTGCCGAGCAGCGCCGCGACCATGGCCTTGGGCACGAGGTTCTTCGCACCGCGGACTCGGATCTCGCCCTCGAGCGGGGTGCCGCCGTGGACAAGCAGTACATCGTCACTGATGCCGGTCATGAATCTCGCGTTCCGGAGTGGGGTGGGCGGGGGGCGAGTGACAAGGGTAAGGGCCACCACCCCCTTGTTCGTAAGGTCGACGTGGCCGTAGGACTGTCATGAATTCGGTACAACACCCTCCGTATCCACCACATGGCGGAGCGTTGCGTTCCGGCTGCGCCGTCCGCACGCGCTCCTTGCTGCTGCCGTGCGCCCTGAGCTGCGCATGATCCGATCTCTCCGCGAACTCCCCGCGACGGGCGAATGTGCGGGATCATGTCGGCATGACCGAGGTGTCCTCCCTCACAGGGCGGCTGCTCGTGGCCACCCCCGCCCTCGCGGACCCGAACTTCGACCGCGCGGTGGTGCTCCTGCTCGACCACGACGAGCAGGGCTCGCTCGGCGTGGTCCTCAACCGGCCGACGCCCGTGGGCGTCGGTGACGTACTGCTGCCCTGGGCGCCGCTGGCCGGCGATCCGGGCGTGGTCTTCCAGGGCGGGCCCGTCGCGCTCGACTCGGCCCTGGGCATCGCGGTCATCCCCGGCGAGGAGGGCCCGCTCGGCTGGCGCCGGGTGCACGGCGCGATCGGCCTGGTCGACCTGGAGGCGCCGCCGGAGCTGCTGGCCTCGGCGCTGGGGTCCTTGCGCATCTTCGCCGGCTACTCGGGCTGGGGACCGGGCCAGCTGGAGGACGAGCTGGGCGACGGCGCCTGGTACGTGGTGGAGTCGGAGCCCGGCGACGTGTCGTTCCCCGACCCCGAACGGCTCTGGCGGGCGGTCCTGCGCCGCCAGCGCAGCGAACTCGCGATGGTCGCCACCTATCCGGACGACCCGTCGCTCAACTGACCCGTGCGGGGGTCGGTACCCTGGCTTTATGAGCACTCTTGAGCCCGAGCGCGGGACTGGTACGGGGACCCTCGTAGAGCCGACGCCACAGGTGTCCCACGGCGACGGCGACCACGAGCGCTTCGCCCACTACGTCCAGAAGGACAAGATCATGGCGAGCGCCCTCGACGGGACCCCCGTCGTCGCGCTCTGCGGCAAGGTCTGGGTGCCGGGCCGGGACCCGAAGAAGTACCCGGTCTGCCCCATGTGCAAGGAGATCTACGAGTCCATGGGCCCCGGCGGGGACAAGGACAAGGGCGGCAAGGACAAGTAGTCCGGCCCTGATCGAGCAGGACCAAGGCCCCCGGTCGCGCCCAAGTGCGCCCGGGGGCCTTCGTCGTGCCCTCGGGGCGGGCTAGGGTCGGCTCGACGAGCACTCTGTGGAACAGGTGTTGCGCAGGGTGCAACGAACTGTCGCGAAGGGCTGCCGCATGGACCTGATCCCCGTACCCCGGGTTGCCGTCTTCGACGAGGACGGTCGCCGTTACGCGTTCGGGCCCGAGCCGGTCCTCGCGGCCGGACCCGGCACGGAGGGCGTGGCGCGTCTGCTGCGCCGGGAACTGGGCGCGGCCACCGGCTGGAGCCTGCCGGCCGCCGGACCCGGCGCGGCCGGGGACGTGAGGCTGCGCCTGGACCCGGAGTGCGGGCAGCAGCGCGGGCCCGAGTCGTACGGGATCACCGTCGACGCCACGGGAGTCGAGCTCACCGGCGCGAGCGCGGCCGGGCTGTTCCGGGGCTTCCAGACGCTGCGGCAGCTGATGGGGGCGGACGCGTACCGCAAGGCGCCGCTGCCCGGGCGGGTGTGGAGCCTGCCCCACGGCCGGATCGCCGACGGCCCGCGCTTCGGGTGGCGCGGCCTGATGCTCGACGTGGCCCGGCACTTCATGCCCAAGGACGGGGTGCTGCGGTACATCGACCTGATCGCCGCGCACAAGCTCAACGTGCTGCACCTGCACCTGACGGACGACCAGGGCTGGCGGATCGAGATCAAGCGCTACCCGAAGCTGACCGAGGTCGGCGCGTGGCGGGCGCGGAGCCGGTGGGGGCACCGGGCCTCGCCGCTGTGGAACGAGACCCCGCAAGGCGGCTTCTACACCCAGGACGACATCCGCGAGATCGTCGCGTACGCCGCCGAGCGGCACGTGCGGGTGGTCCCGGAGATCGACGTGCCGGGGCATTCGCAGGCCGCGATCGCCGCGTACCCGGAGCTGGGGAACACCGACGTGGTCGACACCTCGGCGCTGGGGGTGTGGGACGACTGGGGGATCACCGAGAACGTGCTGGCGCCGACCGAGGCCGTGGTGCGCTTCTACGAGGGCGTGTTCGAGGAGCTGCTGGAGCTCTTCCCGGCGGAGGTCTCGCCCTTCGTGCACGTGGGCGGGGACGAGTGCCCCAAGGAGCAGTGGAGGAATTCGCCGACCGCCCAGGCGCGGATCGCGGAGCTGGGGGTGGACGGGGAGGACGGGCTGCAGTCCTGGTTCATCCGGCACTTCGACGGCTGGCTCGCGGAGCGCGGCCGGCGGCTGATCGGCTGGGACGAGATCCTGGAGGGCGGGCTGGCGGACGGCGCCGCCGTGTCCTCGTGGCGGGGCTACGCGGGCGGGATCGCCGCCGCCGAGGCCGGGCACGACGTGGTGATGTGCCCCGAGCAGCAGGTGTACCTGGACCACCGTCAGGCGGGCGGCGAGGACGAGCCGATGCCGATCGGGTACGTGCGCACACTGGAGGACGTGTACCGGTTTGAGCCGGTACCGCCGAAGATGTCGGAGGCGGCAGCCGCCCGGGTGCTGGGCGCGCAGGCCAACGTCTGGACCGAGGTGATGGAGGACCGGGGGCGGGTCGACTATCAGACGTTCCCCCGGCTCGCGGCCTTCGCGGAGGTGGTGTGGTCCTGGCAGCCGGAGTCGACGGAGCGGGACTACGCGGACTTCGAGGCGCGGATGGCCGGGCATTACAGGCGGCTTGACGCGCTCGGAGTCGACTACCGGCCGCCGGGCGGGCCGTTGCCGTGGCAGCGGCGGCCGGGGGTGCTCGGGCGGCCGATCGACGGCGAGCCCCCGATCGCGTGACAATCGCGCGACGAATCGGCGGCGCCGGGAATCGGAACTCTGTCTCGTTTTCCTCCTATACGGGGAAAAACGGGCCATCGGCGAGGAGGCCCGGCGAAGGCCCGGGGACGGCCCGTGCGGGGCCCGGCGGCCCCGCCGCCCCCGCCTCGGCAGACCCTCGGGACGGGCGGTCTCGAAGATGTGCCAGAGTTGCCACGTCCCGGCGGTGAGCACGTACCGTACGGCGGACAGGCGTGAGCGCCGGGACCGGGACATCGGGAAGGGGCAGCTGGGTTGACCACGCACGCACCGCAAGCACCGCACGCGTCGGATTCGCCTCAGGGGGCGCAGGGGCCGCATTCGGCGCAGCGCCCGCACGCGGCGCAGTCCGTGACGCTGCCGGCCTCGCTCGACGAGGCCGTGGCGGCACTCACCGCCATGCCCGCCGCCGTGCCCGTCGCCGGCGGAACCGACCTCATGGCCGCCGTCAACGCCGGGCAGCTGCGGCCCGCCGCGCTGGTGGGCCTGGGCCGGATCAACGAGATCCGCGGCTGGCAGTACCAGGACGGCCACGCGCTGCTCGGGGCCGGCCTCACCCACGCACGGATGGGGCGGCCGGATTTCGCCGCCCTGATCCCCGCCCTGGCGGCCGCCGCACGCGCCGCCGGGCCCCCGCAGATCCGCAACGCCGGCACCCTCGGCGGGAACATCGCCACGGCCGCGCCCACGGGTGACGCACTGCCCGTGCTGGCCGCGCTGGAAGCCGTACTCCTCGTCGTCGGGCCGGACGGTCAGCGCGAGGTCCCGGTCTCGCACCTGCTGGCCGGCCGGGAGATGCTGCGGCCCGGAGAGCTGATCGGCTTCGTCCGGGTGCCGCTGCTGCACGCGCCGCAGGTGTTCCTGAAGGCCACGGGGCGTACCGGCCCGGGGCGCGCGGTGGCGTCGGTGGGGCTCGTACTGGATCCCGCGCGCCGGGGGGTGCGTTGTGCGATCGGAGCGGTGGCACCGATGCCGCTGCGGCCGCTGGAGGCCGAGCAGTGGGTGGCCTCGCTGATCGACTGGGACGGGGACCGGAGCCTGGCCCCCGAGGCACTGGAGGCCTTCGGGGAGTACGTCGGCGCGGCCTGCGTGCCCGACCAGGGGGAACCGGTGGCTCCCGGTGTACTGCATCTGCGGCGGACGGTGGCCGTGCTGGCGCGCAGGGCCCTGGGGAGGGCGCTGACCTCATGAGCGAGAACGAGAACGAGAACGTGACCCAGGGGAACGGCACGGCGGGTTGGGGCTGGGAACCCGTCCCGCAGGGCGGCGAGTACGACTCGGACGCCACGGCCTTCGTGAAACTTCCGCAGGACATGCTGGACGCCCTCGGCACCGGGGAGCCCCTCGCGGCGCCCGGACACGGCTTCGTGCCGCCGCCGATGATCGTGCCGCTGGGCTCGGCCAGTACGGATCCGGCCGCCACCGGGACCTGGACGATCCCGGTGCAGTGGCCCGAGGCGGCGGGCTCCGCCCCGGCCGACCCGGGGCCCGCGCCGGTGGGCGGACCCATCCCGGCGTCGATCCCGATCCCGGCGGCGGTGGCGGCGGCGTTCGCCGAGGCCGAGCCGGAGCAGGCGCCGGCGCCGGCGCCGGAGCACGATCCCGGGGCGACGGCGGAGTGGCGGTTCCACGACGAGGCTTCGACGACCGGGCAGTGGGCCGTGCCCGCGTACTCCGACTTCCCCGAACAGCAGGGTGATTTCCGGCCGGCCCCGAGCGCACTGGACGCCGACTGGAGCCAGGCCCCGGCGACCCTGCCGGGCGGCGCTCCCGCCCCTTGGGCCTACCTGACGCAGGACGCGGGCGTGCTGCCCGGCACCGACGAGGCCGCGGCCGCCTCGGCCGCCGCTGCCGCCGCCACCGCGGCGACCGCCGGACGGCTGCTCGGAGGCCCCGGCGTGGGCACCGCGCCGCGCGGCCCGCGGGTACTGGGCGGACCCGGCGTGGGCACCCCGCTCCCGGAGGAGGAGCCGGCGCACCCGGCCCCGCACGACATCGAGGCCGCCCACGGCCCGGCGCAGGAGCCGGCCGAGGGGACACGGGCCGCGGGGCACGGGGAGTTCGGCGGGCACGCCGGGCACGCCACCGGGCATGCGGGGCACGGGGAGTTCCCGGCCGGGGGTACCGACGGCCACGGCTTCTCCGCCTTCGGGCACGCGACAGGGCCTGAGCAGACAGGGCCCGAGCAGACAGGGCCCGAGCAGACAGGGCCCGAGCCGGCGGAGCCCGAGCCGCTGCCGGTGGACGCCGCGGCTGCTGCGATGGCCCCCGCCGCGGTCGAGCCCGCCTCCACGGAGACCGCTGCTGCGGACCGGCCCGCCGACGCGGACGGGTCCGGCCCCGGCGAAGCCGACCCGGCCCCGGCGGACGACGCCGCCGCGCACGCGCCGGACGCGGACACCGCCGACAGCGCCCTGTCACCCCCGGGCGAGGACACCACCGAAGGTGTCCCGGCCGAGGTGCCGACGTACGAAGAAGAAAACGAGCACCCGCAGGCCTCCTACGTCCTGCGCGTGAACGGCGCGGACCGTCCCGTCACCGGCGCCTGGATCGGCGAATCCCTCCTCTACGTGCTGCGCGAGCGCCTCGGCCTCGCCGGCGCCAAGGACGGCTGCTCGCAGGGCGAATGCGGCGCCTGCGCCGTGCAGGTCGACGGCCGGCTCGTCGCCTCCTGCCTGGTCCCGGCCGCGACGGCCGCCGGCAGCGAGGTCCGTACCGTCGAGGGTCTCGCGACGGGCGGGGAACTCTCGGACGTGCAGCAGGCGTTGTGCAGGTCGGGTGCGGTGCAGTGCGGGTTCTGCGTGCCCGGCATGGCGATGACCATCCACGACCTGCTGGAGGGCAACCACGCCCCCAGCGAGCTGGAGACCCGCCAGGCGCTCTGCGGCAACCTCTGCCGCTGCTCCGGCTACGCCGGGGTCGTCGACGCCGTGCGCGACGTCGTGGCCGAGCGCGCGGCGGCAGCCGCCGAGCCCGCGGCTTCGGTTTCGGTTTCGCCGGAGCCGCGCATCCCGCACCAGGCAGCGCCCGGCGAGGGCGGCATCCACCACGGAGGCACGGCGTGAGCGGGCAGGACGCGGCGACGGCGACGACGGCGCTGAACACGACGGTGACCGCCCTGGCGGCGGCGACCGAGACCCCGGACCACCAGGTCCCGCGCGGAATCGGCGCCTCCGTCCCCTCCAACGACACCCGGGCCAAGACCGAGGGCACCTTCCCCTACGCCGCCGACCTGTGGGCCGAGGGCCTCCTGTGGGCCGCCGTGCTGCGCTCCCCGCACGCCCACGCCCGGATCCTCTCCATCGACACCACGGCCGCCGCCGCGATGCCCGGCGTCCGCGCCGTCGTCACCCACGCCGACGTCCCCGGCGCCACCACGCACGGCCGCCGGATCGCGGACCGGCCGGTGTTCGCGCACGACGTCGTACGCCACCACGGCGAGCCCATCGCCGCCGTCGCCGCCGACCACCCCGACACCGCGCGCCTCGCCGCGGCCGCCATCGCCGTCGAGTACGAGCTCCTCGACGCGGTCACCGATCCCGAGCAGTCCTTCGGCGCCGCCCCGCTGCACCCCGACGGCAACCTCATCCGGCACATCCCGCTCCGCTACGGCGACCCGGAGGCCACCGGCGAGGTCGTCGTCGAGGGCCTCTACCGGATCGGCCGCCAGGACCCCGCGCCCATCGGCGCCGAGGCCGGCCTCGCCGTGCCCCGCCCCGACGGAGGCGTCGAGCTCTACACCGCCTCCACCGACCCGCACACCGACCGCGACCTGGCCGCCGCCTGCTTCGGCCTCGACCCGGACCGGGTGCGCGTGGTCGTCACCGGCGTCCCGGGCGCGACGGCCGACCGCGAGGACGCCGCCTTCCAGCTCCCGCTCGGCCTGCTCGCCCTGCGCACGGGCTGCCCGGTCAAGCTGGCCGCCACCCGCGAGGAGTCCTTCCTCGGCCACACCCACCGGCACCCGACCCTGCTCCGCTACCGCCACCACGCGGACGCGGAGGGCCGGTTGGTCAAGGTCGAGGCCCAGATCCTGATGGACGCCGGCGCGTACGCGGACGCCTCCTCCGAGTCCCTCGCGGCGGCGGTCGCCTTCGCCTGCGGCCCGTACGTGGTCCCGCACGCCTTCGTCGAGGGCTGGGCGGTCCGCACCAACAACCCCCCGTCCGGCCACGTCCGGGGTGAAGGCGCGATGCAGGTCTGCGCGGCCTACGAGGGCCAGATGGACAAACTGGCCGCGGCCCTCGGCATCGACGGCGCGGAACTGCGCATGCGCAACGTCCTGGCCACGGGCGACCTCCTCCCGACCGGCCAGACGGTGACCTGCCCGGCCCCCGTGGCCGAACTCCTGCGCGCGGTCCGCGACTTCGAGCTCCCCGCCCTCCCGAAGGACACCCCGGAGGACGAGTGGCTGCTGCCGGGCGGCCCGGAGGGCGCGGGCGAGCCCGGCGCGGTCCGGCGGGGCGTCGGCTACGGCGTCGGCATGGTCCACATGCTCGGCGCGGAGGGCGCGGACGAGGTCGCGACGGCCACCGTCAAGGTGGTCAACGGTGCGGCGACGGTCATCTGCGCGGCCGTCGACACCGGCCAGGGCTTCGCGACCCTCGCCCGCCAGATCGTCCAGGAGGTTCTGGGCGTCGACGAGGTGACGACGGCTCCGGTCGACACCGACCAGCCGCCGGCGGGCCCGGCGACCCATGGCCGGCACACCTGGGTGTCGGGCGGCGCGGTCGAGCGGGCCGCCAAGATGGTCCGCACCCAGCTCCTCCAGCCCATGGCCCACAAACTCGGCATGTCCACGGAGCTCCTCCAGATCGCGGATGGCCGGATCACGTCGTACGACGGCGCGTTCTCCATGACGGTGGCGGAGGCCATAGAGGGCAAGGAGCTCTGGGCGACGGCCCAGTGCCGCCCCCACCCCACGGAACCCCTCGACGGCGACGGCCAGGGCGACGCCTTCGTCGGCCTCGCCTTCTGCGCGATCCGCGCGGTGGTGGACGTGGACATCGAACTCGGCTCGGTCCGGGTCGTGGAACTCGCCGTGGCCCAGGACGTGGGCCGCATCCTCAACCCCCGCCAGCTGGAGGCCCGTATCGAGGCGGGCGTCACGCAGGGCGTGGGCGCGGCCCTGACGGAAAACCTCCGCACGGTCTCGGGCCTGATCCGCCACCCCGACCTGACGGGCTACGCCCTGCCGACGGCGCTGGACGCGCCGGCCGTCCGCATCGTCAAACTGGTCGAAGAACGGGACGTGGTGGCCCCCTTCGGCGCGAAGGCGGCGAGCGCGGTCCCCGTGGTGACGACCCCGGCGGCGGTGGCCTCGGCAGTGAGGGCGGCCACGGGCCGCCCGGTGAACAGGCTCCCGATCCGGCCATCGGCGGCAGTCGCCGCGCCCAACTCATGACCGTGTGACCCACATTGCACGTGCAACCCCGGACTTGGGGCTGTCGGTGCCGGTCGCTAGAGTGATCGGTGAGAGTGTGTACGTGCGCATGTGAATGCGCGTGAACGCGCTGAACGGGGACGGGGGAGCGGCGCTTGCGCCGCGACTACGGGGAGACGGGGAGTCGGGGAGGCCAACGTGGCATTGATGATCGAGCCAGGGATGTTCGGGACGGCGAGTGCGAAGGCACTGTCCGTCCAGTTCGACTCGCTGAGCGAGTACAAGAACATGGTGGACGTCCTGCTGGAGGACCTGACCGGCTCCCACGCGAACCACGAGAAGCTCGCGGACAACACCCTGCCGGCGGGCAAGCTCGGCAAGGGCTTCCCGGAGGCCGACGCCCTCTTCAAGTCGTACGACACCGTCATCACGGAACTGCAGAAGCTCTCGAAGGGGCTGGCGGGGACGATCGAGGCCCTGGGCATCGCGATCCTGTCGGCGGGCAAGGGCTACGGCGCGGTGGATGACGACACCAAGCGGCGCATGGCGGCCCTCGCCAAGGAAGCGGAGAAGGAGTACGTGCCGGAGCGCGACCCGTGGGTCGAGGAGCAGGCCCGCCTGAAGGCCACGAACCCGCCGCCCACCACCACGGCTCCGGGCACAACTGGCACTTCTGGCGACACGTCGGGCGGTACGGTCTAATGGCAACGACTTTTGACGGTTACTCGCACCAGCAGCTGCGGGCGATGATCGCTGGGATCGACCCCGAGACGGTGCAGGCGCGGGCGGACCAGCTGAAGAAGGCCTCCGACGACATCGCCAAGATCGCGGAGAAGCTCAAGAACCACGTCGTGACCGGCTGGGAGGGCGAAGGAGCGACCGCCTACCAGGAGTGGGTCGGCCGTGCGGGCAACGCGACGCTGCGCCTGAGCGAGTACAGCAAGACGGGCTCCGAATGGATGGGCCGCACCGTCCAGCTGATGCACGAGGCGGCGAAGATGCCCGTCGTCGACGCGGACGCGACCGCGAACCTGGAAGCGGCCCGGAAGTACCACAACGACCCGGACGCACCGAAGATCGGCGCGGACGCGCAGAAGAAGCTGGACTCGGACCACCGCGAGGCGGTTCGGCTGATGAACAACCTGGCGCAGTCGTACGAGCAGTCGTCGGGGGAGATGAACAAGGCGGAGGTGCCGACGTTTCCGCCGCCGCCCGAGGTGCTCGTGCCGCAGAACGTCTATGGCTCGGAAGACATGGAACGTCAGGGGGGAGGGTCTGGCGGAGGCGGTTCGTCCAGTTCTCCGTACACGACGTCGGGCCCGCGAACCAGCGCCCCGTCGGACCCGGGTGTGATCCCGAGCCCGCCGCAGGCGGACAACGTGCTGCCTCCGAGGACGGCGCCGGACCCCCAGCCGCAGAACCTCGAACAGGAAGTGGACGTGGACCTCGACACGGTCGGCACGCTTCCTCCTCCGACTACCCAGGGCGTGCCCCCGGCGACGCCTACGCCCCAGGGCCCGCCGCCCACCGGCCCGGGCCTTCCCACCCCCGGCCCGTTCGTTCCGCCCATGACCAGCCCGCCGATCGGCGGACTGAAGGGGCCTGGCCCCCTCGCCCCGCTCCCGGGCACGAGCGGTCCCCTCGGGAAGCTCGGTGGTCCCCCTGGCCTGCCGCCGCGTGACACGGGCATCATGGGTGGTCGTCAAGTGACCACCAATGGCCCCAGTGCGAGTATCCCGCGCGGCACGGTCATCGGCGAAGGCCCTCAGGCGGGCCGTGCCATGGGCGGCGGTATGGGGCATGGCCCGGGCGCCTCCCACGGCCCGGGCGGGTCCCCGGTGGGCCGTCGCCTGGCCATGGAACCGGGCGGTGTCGTCGGTGGGCGTCAGGCCGGTGCCGGCAACCGTCTGGCCCCAGGTGGTCAGCCGTTCACCCAGGGCGGTTCAGGCCTCGTGCGCAATAGCTCCGGTGGTGCCGGAGCGGGTGCCGTGGGCCACGCGGGCGCGGGTGCACGCACTGCGGGCAATCGACGGGACGACCAGGGGGGCGACCGCCCCGACTACCTGGCCGAGGACGAAGAGACCTGGCAGGGCAACCGTCGCGTTGTTCCGCCGGTGATCGACTGAGCAGAACGGACTTTGCACGGGATGCGCATGCGTAAGGCGACCTCGGCCCTGGTGGGTCTCCTGCTGGCCGGGGTCGCCGCGACCCCGGCCCACGCTGCGACCATTCGGTCGCAGCAGTGGCATCTCGACGCCATGAAGGCCGACGAAATCTGGAAGACCAGCACCGGAAAGGGCATCACCGTCGCGGTGATCGATACCGGTGTGAACCGCATTCCGGAACTGCAAGGTCAAGTCCTGCCCGGCGCAGTCTTCCCCGCCGGTGATGCAGCGGCAGACAAGGACAACGACTACGACGGTCACGGTACCGGCGTGTCTGCGATGATCGCCGCAACCGGAAAGCACCCAAGCGGTGACGGCTCCTACGGGCTCGCGCCAGGCGTCAAGATCCTCCCGATCCGCGTGCCAAACATGCTGGAGGGGGCGAAGACGCCGTCGTGGGTCGAGGCCATTCGTTACGCGGCGGACTCGGATGCCAAGGTCATCAATATTTCCTTGGCTATCTCCGGAACACCGGAGGATGACCGGGAGAGGGCTGACGCGGTCAAGTACGCGATTTCCAAGGGGAAGCTGATCTTTGCCGGTGCCGGCAATGACGGGGATACGCTAAACAAGGTCATGTATCCCGCCGCAACCCCTGGAGTGGTCGGCGTCGGCGCAGTTGACGCCAAGGGAGAGGCGACGAAGGAGTCGCAGCACGGCCCCCAGATCGACCTGTCCGCGCCCGGAGTCGACATTGTCACGTCTTGCACCGGCAAGACAGGGTTGTGTAAGACGCACGGCACAAGCGACGCCTCGGCCCTCGCTTCCGCCTCCGCCGCCCTCCTCTGGTCCGTGCACCCCGACTGGACCAACAACCAGGTCCTCCGCGTGCTCCTGAACACCGCCGGCAAGCCCACCACCGGCGCCGAGCGCAACGACTACGTCGGCTACGGCGTGGTCCGCCCCCGCATCGCGGTGCCCACCCCCGGCGACCCCGGCCCGGCCGATGTGTATCCCCTGCCCGACCTGGCGGCAGCCGCGGCGGCGTCCAAGGCGCCCGCCGGTTCCTCGGACGCAAAGGCCCCCAACTCCCCCGCCCCCGCCCCCGCCCCCCAGGCCGAGGAGAAGAAGGACGGCAGCCTCCTTCCCTGGATCGGGCTCGGTCTGGGAGCCTGCCTGCTGATCGGCGGTGCCGTCACGGCGGTCGTAGTACGCCGGAACCGCTGACCCCACCAGCACCCCCCACACAGGAGTTCACGCGATGTCGTTCGACGAGGAATGGTCGGCGGCGCGCGCCACGGCCAGTGCCAATGTGGCCATGCGCCTCAACCAGGTGCCGGTCGACCCCGGCGGCGGCGGCGGTGGTGGTGGGGACCTGGAGCTCAACCAGGACCACATCGGGGCCGTCGGCTCCGAGGCGTACAAGCTGCACACCCGCCTCCAGACCGACGGCAAGCACGCCGCCACCGCCACCGGCGAAGCGGCAGGGGCGCTCACGAAGGAGAACTTCGGGAGCGGGGCGGCGCTGCTCAAGCTCAACAGCACCTGGGAGAGCCAGGTGAAGACCCTGGTGGCCGCCTGCGCGAACATCTCCAACGGCCTGAACTACTCGGTCAAGTCCCATGCCAAGGACGAGCAGCAGCTCCAGGCCGATTTCACCGTGTCCGCCATCGACAAGTACCTGAAGTAGGCCGCGCGCATGCTGACGTACGAGAACGTGATGCACGCCCCGCTGGACAAGCTCCAGACGGCGGTCACCGACTGGAAGGCCATGGCCGACAAGCTGGACGAGATGGCCGAGGCCGCTCGCAACGGCATGAAGGCGAAGTCCGACAAGGCCGAGTGGAGCGGGGTCACGGCCGGTGTCGGAAGGGCGTTCGTCGACAAGACGGCCAAGGAGTTCGAGGACGCGGCCAAGGCGGCCAAGGGCGTTCACCAGCTCCTCAGCGACGGCCACACCACCATCAAGACGGCCCGGGACGCGCTGAAGAAGACCGTCGACGAGGAGGCCCCGGCCGCCGGGTTCCGCGTGGACGCGGCCGGCAAGGTCTCGGCCATTCCGATGGACCCGAAGACCCAGTACGCGGCCCGGCACGACCCGGACTACCCCGAATTCCTGCGGAAGCAGGAGGAGAACCGCAAGGCCTGGCAGGCGAAGGTGGACCGGCTCGTCGAGGACGTCGCGGACGCCGACGACTCCCTGGCCCGCGCGCTGCGCGCCAATGCCTCCGACGACCACGACTTCACCGCGCCGAAGTACACCACTCTGGACGGCGAACAGGCCGACCGGGCGGCCGAGCTGATGAAGAAGCTCAGCAAGGAGCCGGGCGGCGTGGCCCGCAACCCCGAAGCGCTGCGCGAGCTGGAGGACCTGCTCGACGACAACCGCAACGACGCCGAGTTCGCACCGGACTTCTACCGCAAGCTCGGCCCCGAGGGCACGCTCGAGGCGTACGCGAAGCTGTCCATCGACGCGTCGACCCTGGGCGAGGCGGGCAAGGACCGCCTGGCGATGGTCGGGAACATCCAGAACGACATGGGCGCGATGCTGGGGCTCGCCACGCAGAAGAACTCGCCGAACCACCTGGACGCGGCGTGGACGACCGACCTGATGAAGGCCGGCCGCAAGGAGATGCAGGTCACCGGCGATCTGACCAGCAAGATCTACGGCTACCAGGCGCTGGGCGCGCTGCTCCACGAGGGCAAGTACGACAAGGACTTCCTGACCTCGGTCGGGCGGGACATGGTCGCGTTCGACCGCGAGAACCCGAAGGCCTGGGAGCACGGGTCCCCGTACGACCCGAAGACGGTGCTCAGTCAGGGCAAGGACGGCAGCCGGGGCTTCTACCCGCTGACGGGCCTGATGGACGCGATGTCCCACAACCCGGACGCGGCGACGGCCTTCTTCAACGAGCCGGTCCGCCAGGACAGCAACGGCGACGGCATCGTCACCACGGCCGACAAGGTCGTGGACGGGCAGCACGGCAAGGACCGGGGCATGGTCGACTACATGCTCGACAAGGAGTCGTGGGCCGACGCCTTCGACCGGACCCCCACCCACCCGTACGGCGAAGCCGGCCCCGCGCAGGAGGCGTTGGGCGGCGCCCTCGAAGCGGCCGTCTCGGGGCGTGCGGCCGGTGACGAGGACGCGAAGCCGGTTCCGCACACCAAGGAGATGGCGGCCGTCATGGAGCGGGTCGTCGAGAAGATCGGCGACAAGCCGGAGCTGGTCGTGGCGAAGCCGGGTGACCCCGACGGCCCGCTGAAGGGGCTCTCCGGGCACTTCGGCCAGATGGCGGCCGAGTACATGCCGGACATGCAGGCATCGGCGGAGAACGGCAGCCGGATGATCAAGGTCAACGGCGTGATGGCCGAGTTCCACAAGGCCGACATGGCTGCCTTCATCGGTGCGGTGGGCCAGGACCCGGACGCGTACGGCGCCATCACCAACTCCCAGCGGGCGTTCACGACCACCCTCATCAACGACGTCGTCGCGCACCGGGCCGAGTACGAGGACCTGGACGCGGCGATCAAGAGCGCCGTGCACCCCGGAGGCCAGATCGCCGGCATCCTGTCCGAGGCCCGCGCCGAGGGCACGTTCGCCGAGAACGGTCACAAGGCTGAGGAGTACGTCAAGGGCGTCGAGGACAACGCCAAGTGGATCAACCGCGGGATCAGCGCGGCCGGTGGTAAATACCTGGAGATGGTGCCGCTCGCCGGGGATGTCGTGGAGTGGCTCCAGGAGGACATCACGGAGGGCGTTGTGGAGCGGGCCAAGAAGGACCAGGCGGAGAAGACGGGCGAGGCCGATCACAAGGCGGTGCTCGACTACACGAACGCGCAGATGCAGGCCGGCGAGTCCGCGGCGCAATCGGTGCGCAAGGCCGTGGAGGGAACCGGCATGAGCCAGCGGACCATCGACGCCCTCGCGGGCGTGGCTTCGACGGAGACGGCGAACGCCCACGCGGTCGGCCGCGGCCAGGTCGCCACGTCGAACGGCGGCTCCTGATGAGCGGTTCCCGCACCGCCCTCGCAGGCGCCGTCACGCTGGTCCTGGCGGTGGCCCTGAGTGGCTGTGCCGAGGAGAAGAAGGCGGCGACGCCGCAGTTGCCGGAGCGTACCTGCTTCGGCGTCTTCACGAGGTCCGACCTGGAGCCGCTGATGGGCTCCGGCGAAGAGGTGAAGGAGGACGCACCCGTCGATGCCCGGTTGACGGCCGAACGCCGAGGGGCGACCTGCAACGTCTACGTCGACGGCAAGGGCCGGGTACTCGTCACGGCCGAGCGCCGGCCCCTGGGGCAGAGCATCACCTGGCCCCCCACCGATCCGAACCAGCCCGCGCCGGATCCGCTGCCCCTCGGCGACAAGGGGATCGTGTGGAACACGGGTGCTCGCGTCGCCCTCACCTGTAAGGGGTCCACGGACTCCTTCGAGCTCGAGCTGGGGATCAGTGGTTCCGTCGAGCACATGAAGCCCGGCACCTCACGGGCTCTGTTCACCACGCTCATGACGAAGTACGTGGACGCTGCCAAGCAGCAGAACCAGTGTGGCGCCTGAAGGCCCCACACATGGTGAAGGCCGCCCAGGGGAGCGCCTGCCCCTGAGCGGCCTTCCGCCGAAGCCGTGACCGGAATCGAACCGGCGTAACTCGCTTTGCAGGCGAGTCCCTCAACCACTCGGGCACACGGCTGTGTGGTGGTGACGAGTAAGACGTTATGGGGGTCCGCGGGGCGGGGGAAGGCTTCCCCGCGGGGTGCAATACGACTGCCATGTCGCGTTCACAGTCGGGCGGAGGCCCTAGGTCCGGGGGACCAGGGCGGGATCCGCCCAAAGGACAGGGTCGAAAAGCGGAGACGGACCTTACGCTGGGGCGATGAGTGCCCTTGAACCCCGCGTGCCCGAGATGACCGCGCCCGTCCAGGCCCCGTCGCCGGGCGGGATCCTCGGGGCGGCCTACCGGACGCTCAGCATCGGGATCATCTCCGTCGTCTTCCTGATCGCCTTCGAGGCGACCGCCGTGGGCACGGCCATGCCCGTCGCCGCGCGGGAGCTGGACGGGGTCGGGCTGTACGCCTTCGGGTTCTCCGCCTACTTCACCACCAGCCTCTTCGGCATGGTCCTGTCAGGGCAGTGGGCCGACCGGCAAGGGCCGTTGCGGCCGCTGACCGTCGGGATCGGTGCCTTTGCCGCCGGGCTGGTGTGTTCCGGGACCGCCCAGGTCATGGGGGTGTTCGTCCTCGGGCGGGCCGTGCAGGGCTTCGGCGGCGGGCTGGTCATCGTCGCGCTGTACGTGGTGGTGAGCAGGGCGTACGAGGAACGGCTGCGGCCCGCGATCATGGCGGCCTTCGCGGCGAGCTGGGTCGTGCCGTCGATCGTCGGGCCGCTGGCGGCCGGGACCGTCACCGAGCACCTCGGGTGGCGGTGGGTGTTCCTCGGAATCCCGGCCCTGGTCGTCGTCCCCCTCTGCGTCGCGCTTCCCGCGATACGCAGGACCGCGTCCGGGCCCGTCGACCCGGATGCCCCGCCCGTGGCGTTCGACCGGCGGCGGATCCGGCTGGCCCTGGGGATCTCGGTGGGGGCCGGGTTGTTGCAGTACGCCGCCCAGGATTTGAAGTGGTGGTCCCTGGTGCCGGGAGCGGCCGGCGTGGCGCTGCTGGTGCCCGCCGTGCTGGGGTTGCTGCCGCGCGGGACGTACCGGGCGCGGCGCGGGCTGCCGTCGGTGGTGCTGCTGCGCGGGGTGGCCGCCGGGTCGTTCATCGCGGCCGAGAGCTTCGTACCGCTGATGCTGGTCACCCAGCGGGGGCTGAGCCCGACGATGGCCGGGTTCTCGCTCGCGCTCGGCGGGGTGACCTGGGCGGGCGGGTCGTGGGTGCAGTCGAAGGGGCGGATGGCCCCGTACCGGGAGCGGCTGATGGTGGGCGGGATGGTGATGGTGGCCCTCGCCATCGTGGCCGCGCCGGCCGTGCTGATCGAGTCGGTGCCGGTGTGGACGCTGGCGCCGGCCTGGGCGGTCGGCTGCCTGGGCATGGGGCTGGTGATCGGCTCCACGAGCGTGCTGCTGCTGAAGCTGTCCGCGCCGGAGCAGGCGGGATCCAATTCGGCGGCGCTGCAGATCTCGGACGCGCTCGCCAACGTGGTGCTGCTGGCCGCGGGTGGGGCGGCGTTCGCCGCGCTGGGCGGCGGGGCGGTCGGGGCCGCGCACGCGGTGACCGCCGGCGGGTCGGCCTCGCACCCGGCGGCGTTCGTGGTGGTGTTCCTGCCGATGGCCTGCGTGGCGCTGGTGGGGGCGTGGGTCGCGACCCGGCTGGAGCCGGTTCCCGAAAGCGCGTGACACCGGCTGGTACCACGCGGTACCGTCGTGTCATGGCTGGTCTCAACGTCAGATTCACCGAAGAAGAGCTGGACGCCCTGCGCGAGCGCGCCGAAGCGGAGGGCCGGAGCATGCAGTCCTTCGCGCACGACGCGGTCATCAAGGCCGTAAACGAACACTCCCGGCTGTTCAACGAGGCGGCGGAGCACGTACTGAAGGCGAGTGCCGAGCTGAACCGGAGGCTTGCCTGATGCACTACCTCACGCTCCCCGAGCTGCTGAATCTCGCGGAGCGACTCGGGGCGAACGAGGTGCGCGACTACGGTCTGCTCGACTCGGCGCTCGCCCGCCCCCAAGCCGGCGTGTTCGGCCAGGACGCCTACCCGGACGTCTGGCAGAAGGCGGCGGCCCTGATGGAATCGCTCGCCCGGAACTACGGACTGGTGGACGGGAACAAGCGCATCGCCTGGTACGCGACCTGGGTCTTCCTCCACATGAACGGGCACCCGCTCGACGGGGACTTCGATGTGGACGAGGCCGAGCAGTTCGTGCTCGACGTGTGCCAAGGAGCTCTCGACGTGCCCAAGATCGCGGCGCAGCTCCCGAGGTTCGCGGGCTGAGACCCGTGTGTGACGCTCACCGCACCGGCCGAGGTCACGGGCCTGTCCCTCCGCGAGGGGCGGGCCCGTCCCGGTAAGGTGGCCCGGTTGTCCTACGTACGACTGCCCATGCCAGTACGCGAGTACGCCGAGAGCCCGAACCGGAGACCGTGACTACTACCGCCTCCCACCACCTCTCACCCGCCTTCCCCGGCCGTGCCCCTTGGGGTACCGCGGGCAAGCTGCGCGCCTGGCAGCAGGGAGCGCTGGACCGCTACATCCAGAAACAGCCGAGGGACTTCCTCGCCGTCGCCACGCCCGGCGCCGGCAAGACCACCTTCGCGCTGACCCTCGCCTCGTGGCTGCTGCACCACCACGTCGTCCAGCAGGTCACGGTCGTCGCGCCGACCGAGCACCTGAAGAAGCAGTGGGCGGAGGCGGCGGCCCGGATAGGCATCCGGCTGGACCCCGAGTACTCGGCGGGACCGCTCAGCAAGGACTACCACGGGGTCGCCGTCACCTACGCGGGTGTGGGCGTCCGCCCGATGCTCCACCGCAACCGGTGCGAGCAGCGCAAGACCCTCGTGATCCTGGACGAGATCCACCACGCCGGCGACTCGAAGTCCTGGGGCGAGGCCTGCCTGGAGGCCTTCGACCCGGCGACCCGGCGGCTCGCCCTGACGGGTACGCCCTTCCGGTCCGACACCAATCCCATCCCCTTCGTCACGTACGAGGAGGGGAACGACGGGATCCGGCGCTCCTCGGCCGACTACACGTACGGCTACGGCAACGCGCTCGGCGACGGCGTCGTGCGGCCCGTGATCTTCCTGTCCTACAGCGGCAACATGCGCTGGCGCACCAAGGCGGGCGACGAGATCGCGGCCCGGCTCGGCGAGCCGATGACCAAGGACGCCATCTCGCAGGCCTGGCGCACCGCGCTCGACCCGCGGGGCGACTGGATGCCGAACGTACTGCGCGCCGCCGACCAGCGGCTGACCGAGGTCAGGAAGGGCATCCCGGACGCAGGCGGGCTCGTCATCGCCTCCGACCAGGACTCGGCGCGCGCCTACGCCAAGCTGATCCGCGAGATCACCGGGACCAAGGCGACCGTCGTCCTCTCCGACGACACCGGCGCGTCGAAGCGGATCGACGACTTCAGCGTCAACCAGGACCGCTGGATGGTCGCCGTCCGGATGGTGTCCGAGGGCGTCGACGTACCGCGCCTCGCGGTCGGCGTGTACGCGACGACGATCTCGACCCCGCTGTTCTTCGCGCAGGCCGTCGGGCGCTTCGTGCGATCACGCAGGCGTGGCGAGACCGCATCCGTGTTCCTTCCGACCATTCCTTATCTCCTCGGTTTCGCCAACGAGATGGAAGTCGAGCGCGACCACGTCCTCGACAAGCCCAAGAAGCAGGGCGAGGAGGATCCGTACGCCGAGTCCGAGAAGGAGATGGACGAGGCGAACAAGCAGGAGGACGAGGACACCGGCGAGGACGAGCAGATGTCCTTCGAGGCGCTGGAGTCCGACGCGGTCTTCGACCGGGTCCTGTACGACGGCGCCGAATTCGGCATGCAGGCGCACCCGGGCAGCGAGGAGGAGCAGGACTACCTCGGCATCCCCGGCCTGCTGGAGCCGGACCAGGTGCAGATGCTCCTCCAGAAGCGGCAGTCCCGGCAGATCGCGCACAGCCGCCGCAAGCCGGACGCGGAGGCGGACCTGCTGGAGCTGCCGGCGGAACGGCGTCCGGTGGTCTCGCACAAGGAACTGCTGGAACTGCGCAAGTCGCTGAACACCATGGTCGGCGCGTACGTCCACCAGAGCGGCAAGCCCCACGGGGTGATCCACACGGAGCTCCGCCGGGTCTGCGGCGGACCGCCGAGCGCGGAGGCGACCGCGGGACAGCTGCGCGAGCGGATCAAGAAGGTGCAGGAGTGGGCCACCCGCATGCGGTGAGCCCGCCCGGGCCTCACGGAGAGTGACGCGGGGTCCGTTGCGGAGCGTCGCACGGGCCCCCGGCTTCGTCCAGGAACGGACCCGATCGCACTCGTGCGGTCCTACAGGCGGACCGGACCCGGCGGGCCTCCGAAAGGCCCCCGTCGGCCTTACGGAACCGGCATAAAGGGGTAGTAGGCGCCCGGATTCTGGACGAGGCCTTCCGCTGAGCGGACCTGCTCGCTACTGTCCCCGCATTGAACGCACCGTGGCAGCGCCGCCGCGGGAGCGCAGCCGGTGCAATGGCCGCTACCGGCGGCCTCTCCGTGCGTCGCCGCGGGACCGGCGACGTGCGTCACCCGAGAGTCACCGCCGCTCACCGAAAGAGGGAGAGGCGTCGTGACCGCGGAAACCTCCCAGACTCTCGACAGAGGGCTCAGAGTCCTCAAACTGCTCGCCGACACCGACCACGGTCTGACCGTCACCGAGCTCTCCAACCGCCTCGGTGTCAACCGCACCGTGGTCTACCGACTCCTCGCAACTCTGGAACAGCACGCCCTGGTCCGCCGTGACCTCGGCGGCCGGGCCCGCGTCGGGCTCGGGGTACTGCGCCTCGGGCGGCAGGTGCACCCGCTGGTGCGCGAAGCCGCGCTGCCCGCGCTGCGGTCCCTCGCCGAGGACATCGGGGCCACCGCGCACCTGACCCTCGTCGACGGCTCCGAGGCGCTCGCCGTCGCCGTGGTGGAACCGACCTGGACGGACTACCACGTGGCCTACCGGCCCGGCTTCCGCCACCCGCTGGACCGCGGGGCCGCCGGGCGGGCCATTCTGGCGGCCCGTCAGGGCTCGCTGATCGAGCCGGGGTACACGCTGACCCACGGCGAGCTCGAAGCGGGCGCCAGTGGCGCTGCCGCGCCGCTGGTGGGGATCACCGGGCTGGAGGGCAGCGTCGGCGTCGTCATGCTGGCCGACGCGGTGCCGGAGCGGGTGGGGCCGCGGGTGGTCGACGCGGCGCGGGAAGTCGCCGACGCCCTTCGCTAGGCCGCCGGTCCCGTGCCGGGTGCCGGTGTGTGTGCCGGTGCGGCGCCGTTGCCGGGGGCTCTGCCCCCGGGCCCCCGCGCCTCAAACGCCGGCGGGGCTGAGGTTGCCCCTGGCTGGGCTGAGGTTGCCCTCGGCGGCGCTGAGATTGCCCCGGCGGGGCTGAGGTTGCCCCGGCGGGCTGGTACTGCCGGGGCTGGGGTTGTCCCTGTGGGGCGGAGGGCTGCGGCAGGGGTTGCCGGGCGTCGGGGTGCGGGCGGCTAGATTGGGCGGGTGCTCTCTCGTCTCATGCGTCTGTCGCGTCCCGCCGCACTGGCCGTCTGTGCCGTGCCCGTGGTCGGGCTGTTCGCCGTCGCGGCCCTCGCGCCCCTGCCGTTCGTGATCGCCCAGCCCGGGCTCACGGCCGACGTGCTGGGTGAGCGGGACGGCAAGGCCGTCATCTCCGTCTCCGGCGCCCCGACCCGGGATACCAAGGGCCAGCTCCGGATGACCACCATCCAGGCCACCGGCCCCTCCACGACCGTGAACCTGCCCGACCTCGTCGGCGACTGGTTCGACACCACCCGGGCGGTCATGCCCAGGGAGGCCGTCTACTCCTCGGGCGGAACCGACAAGGAGATCGAAGAGCACAATCTGGAGGAAATGGCCAAGTCCCAGTCGGCCGCCACCGACGCCGCCCTCGGTTTCCTCCACAAGGACCCCAAGGACGTGAAGGTCGAGCTCAACCTCGCCGACGTCGGCGGTCCCAGCGCCGGGCTGCTCTTCTCCCTCGGCATCGTCGACAAGCTCGACGGCGACGGCAGCGGCGGCGATCTCACCGGTGGGCAGACCATCGCCGGTACCGGGACCATCACCGCCGCCGGAGAGGTCGGTGCGGTCGGGGGAGTGGCGCTGAAGACCCAGGCCGCGCGGCGCGACGGGGCGACCGTGTTCCTCGTACCGAAGGCGGAGTGCTCGGACGCGCTCTCCGAACTCCCCGAGGGGCTGCGGCTGGTCCCCGTCACTTCGCTGACGGATGCGGTGAACGCCCTTCGCGGGTTGGGTCGGGGAGAGGACGTTCCGTCCTGCTGAGCCCGCCGGCGTTCATGGCGCGCCATGCCGGGAAGACCAGCGGGGCGAGCGTCGTCAGCAGATAGGTGCCGCCGAACAGGAGCAGTGCCTGCGCCGCCCCGAAGCCGTCGACCAGCAGACCGGCGGCGAGACCGCCCACCGGCATGGTGAGTTCGCAGCCCGCCGTGGTCACCCCGGAGACGCGGCTGCGCAGCTGATCCGGCACCCGCTCGTACATCACCGTGGACAGGATCGGGTTGAGCATGCCCGCCCCCAGTCCGGCCAGGGCCATCGTCACCGCGAGCGGGAGCGTGGTGTCGGTGAACGCGGCCACCACGTAGCGGGTGGCCCCGGAGGCCAGGAAGGCCGCCGCGAAGACGGCCCTGCGGGGGAAGCGTTCGCCCCAGGCCCCGTAGAGCAGGGCGCCGAGGAGCGCGGAGCCGCCGAACAGGGAGACCAGCAGGCCCATGGCGGTGGCCCCGCCGAGGGCGTCCTGCGCGTGCACGGGCAGCAGCACGGAGGACCAGCCCTGGTCGAGGCCGTTGGTCATCATCACCATCACGGTGATGCCCATGAGCAGGCGCGAACGGGTCAGGAAGATCCAGCCCTCGACGAGTTCGGTGCGGTAGACCGCGAAGGACACCTTTCCGGCGGCCCGTTGGGGTTCTGCGGCCGGGACCCCGCGAAGGAAGGCGGAGACCAGCAGCGCCGACGCCCCGAAGGTCGCCGCGTCCAACAGCAGTACGGTCTCGGCGCCGAAGGCCGCGATCAGTACGCCGGCCAGCGCGGCCCCGATCATCCGCGCTCCGCGCGAGACCGCGTCGTAGAGGCTCGCGGCGCGGGCGACGGTGGTGCCGGCGTGCTCGGCGAGGTCGGGCAGGAGTACGTGGCGGGCGGTCAGGCCCGGGGTGTGCACGAGGCCGCCGAGGGCCATCAGCGCGCACAGCATCCAGAACTCCAGCAGGCCCGCGTAGTGCAGGAGCGGGATCGCGCCGACCGCCAGCCCGCAGATCAGGTCGGAGAGGGCGGAGACCCGGCGGCGGCCGATCCGGTCGATGACCGGTCCGCCGACCAGGGCCGCCACGATGATGGGCAGGGTGGCGCAGAAGGCGACGACCCCGGCCCGGCCGGCGCTGCCCGTGGTCTGCAGCACGAACCACGGGACGCCGATCAGGGTGAGCGAACTCCCGGCTATGGAGATCGTGTTGGCGGCCAGGATCGCGGTGAACGGCCGCCTGCTCATGCCGCGAGATCGTGCTGGACGCGGCTGTGGATGCGCTCCGGGCGCATCAGGCCGATCCCGACGGCGATCAAGGCCTCGCCGAGCCGGTCGCGCAGAGCGGGGGCGCCGTCCACCGAGGCGCCGAGGCGCCAGGCGGCGGCCTGGGCGGCCAGTTCGGCGGTGCGGGTGGCGTGGTCGGCGGCGTGGGTGAAGGCGTGCATGGTGGTACTCCTTCTGGGAAACGAGGGTGGCGCGGTGGCTAGTTGCCGCTGCGACGGGGGAAGGCGTGCGTGTGGATGCGGACCGTCTCCATGCCTTCCGCCGGGGGTAGGTCGCGGTAGCTGTTGACCAACTCGTTCATCTTTCGGCTCAGTTCATAGGTCTGTTCGGGCGTCAGGTGCAGCGTGAAGTCGCTGAGCTCCGCAGCGCGGCGCCACTCCCTGGACCAGGTGTGGGCGTCGCCGAGCCAGGTGCTCAGCTCCTGCGTGTGGAACGTCGCGATCTCGTGCAGGAAGGTCTCGGCGGCGCCGCGCGTCTCCGGGTCGCCGTCGTACATCAGCGACTCGTCGAACTGGGTGCCGTCGTGGGCGGCCCGCCACCAGCGCTCCCGGCCCTTGCCGTGCTCGGGCGCGTCCTCGACGAACCCGTGCGCCGCGAGCTGCCGCAGGTGATAGCTGGTGGCGCCGCTGGACTCCCCGAGTCGTTCGGCCAGTTGGGAGGCGGTGGCGGGGCCGTCGTGGCGTAGGGCGGCGAGCATGCGCATGCGCAGGGGGTGGGCGAGGCCGCGCAATGAACGGGCGTCGAGGGTACGGACCTTGGGCTCGACGGGCTGAGCGGGCTCGTTGGGCTTCTGGGGCTCGGGCTTCTCGGGCATGGCTCAACAGTAGAGTTGCAAAGACTCCTATGCAAGGGTTTCTTTGCAACGTCTTCTTTGGAACTCGGGCCGGAGGTCAGCGGTCGTCGTCCTCCGCCGCCTGTTCGACCAGCGGGATGATCCGCAGCGGCACCGGGTTCTCCATCACGATCGCCGTCGAGGCCCGGACGATCCCCTCGAAGGCGACGACCCGGTCGATCACCCGCTGGAGATCGGCGTTGGACCGGGCCACGAGCCGGCACAGCATGTCCCCGTGCCCCGTGGTGGTGTGCAGCTCCAGTACTTCCGGCACCCCGGCCAGGTGGGCCCGTACGTCTGCCCCCTGGCCCTGCTTGATCTCCAGGGTGGCGAAGGCGGTCACCGGATACCCCAGCGCGGCCGGATCGACCTGCGGGCCGAACCCGCGGATGACCCCGTTCGACTGGAGCCGGTCGAGACGGGCCTGCACCGTCCCGCGGGCCACGCCCAGACGGCGTGAAGCCTCCAGAACACCGATCCTGGGCTCGCGGGCCAGCAGGACGATGAGACGGCCGTCGAGTTCGTCGATGCCCACGGGTGCCTCCGGGGTGGTCATAGTGCACAGATGTCTCAGCCATCCTCCGCCTGGGCTGGGCAGTATGTACAGCAGAAATGGAAACTATTGCGCAGCTTGTGGATCGGCGGGACTCTGCGCTCATGACTGAGACCATCGAAACCACCCCCCACACCGCGCGTGAGGCAGATCCCTTCCCGGTGAAGGGCATGGACGCGGTCGTCTTCGCCGTCGGCAACGCCAAGCAGGCCGCGCACTTCTACTCGACCGCCTTCGGCATGAAGCTCGTGGCGTACTCCGGACCGGAGAACGGCGTCCGGGAGACGGCCAGCTACGTCCTGACCAACGGCGCCGCGCGCTTCGTCCTGACGTCGGTCATCAAGGCGACGACGGACCACGGCCGCTTCCTCGAAGAGCACGTCACCGCCCACGGTGACGGCGTCATCGACCTCGCCATCGAGGTCCCGGACGTGCGGGCGGCGTACGCGTACGCCGTCGAGCACGGCGCGCGCGGCCTGGACGAGCCGTACGAGGTCAAGGACGAGCACGGCACGGTGACGCTGGCCGCCATCGCCACGTACGGCCAGACCCGCCACACGCTCGTGCAGCGCGGCGACTACACCGGCGTCTACCTGCCGGGCTTCGTCGCCGTCGACCCGATGGTCGAGCCGCCGGCCAAGCGCACCTTCCAGGCCATCGACCACTGCGTGGGCAACGTCGAGCTCGGCCGCATGAACGAGTGGGTCGCCTTCTACAACAAGGTCATGGGCTTCACGAACATGAAGGAGTTCGTGGGCGACGACATCGCGACCGAGTACTCGGCGCTGATGTCGAAGGTCGTCGCGGACGGCACCCTGAAGGTGAAGTTCCCGATCAACGAGCCGGCGATCGCGAAGAAGAAGTCGCAGATCGACGAGTACCTGGAGTTCTACGGCGGCGCCGGCGTCCAGCACATCGCGCTGGCCACCAACGACATCGTGGCGACCGTGCGGTCGATGCGGGCGGCGGGCGTCTCGTTCCTGGACACGCCGGACTCGTACTACGACACGCTGGGCGAGTGGGCAGGCGAGACGCGGGTTCCCGTGGAGACCCTGCGCGAGCTGAAGATCCTCGTCGACCGTGACGAGGACGGCTACCTGCTGCAAATCTTCACCAAGCCGGTGCAGGACCGGCCGACGGTCTTCTTCGAGATGATCGAGCGGCACGGGTCGATGGGCTTCGGCAAGGGCAACTTCAAGGCGCTGTTCGAGGCGATCGAGCGGGAGCAGGCCAAGCGGGGCAACCTTTAGGTTGCGCTGCCCGGACCCCTTGGCCGCCGCCGGTCGGCTGCCGCCGGGGGGTCCGCCCGTGCGCATGCGCGCAGCCGCCGGGGCTCGGCCCGTGCGCATGCGCGCCGCCGCTGCCGGGGCTCCGCCCCAGACCCCGCGCCTCAAACGCCGGCGGGGCTGGATGTGCCGCTGCGCGGCATCCTGGGCTCCGCCCGGACCCAGAGGCCGGGCGAAATCCAGCCCCGCCGGCGTTTGAGGCGCGGGGTACGGGGCGGAGCCCCGGAGCTTTGAGCCGGACATCCGCCCGCAGGGGTCGCGGCCCCGGGAGGGGAGGGGCCGCGGCTCCGTCAGCGGGCGGACGGGGACGGCTTCGGCTTCGCCACCGGCTTTGCCACCGGCTTCGGCTTCGGGAGGTCCGGGGCCACCCAGGGCGTGGTCGGGAGGAGGTTCTCCGGGCCCCCCGCCGGCGGCGCGGCGATCGCCGCCAGGGCCTCCTTCGCCAGCGGGCTCCGCAAAGGGGAGAAGCTCGGGTTGGTGCGGAGGGCTTCCTGGAGGTGGCGCCGCGTCGCCGCCTCGTCGCCGACGCCGCGCTCGATCATCGCCCGGTGGTACGAGAACTCCGCGCTCCGCAGCCCCGTCTCCGTCGCCTTCTTCGCGTACTCCAGCGCCGCCACGTCCTCGCCCGCCCGGTGCAGCGCCCACCCGAGCGCGTCCGCGACCTGCACGCTCTTGTGCCGCGACCACTCCTCCGAGAGCCGCCGCACCGCCGCGGCCGGATCGCCGTGGTCCGCCTCGTGCAGCCCCAGCACCACGTCGTCGTCGACCCCGTTCGTGCCGTCCCGGGCCGCCAGCCCGGTCAGCATGTCGTACGCCTCCCGCGCCTCCTCTGCGCGCCCCAGCGATTCCAGCAGCTCGCCCAGTTCCCTCGCCACCTGCGGAACCGGGGCCCGCCCCAGCGCCAGCCGGTAGTCCCGGACCGCCTCACCGCCACGGCCCAGCGCGGCCAGCGCGCGGGCCCGGCCGCCCAGGGCCTGCGCCTGGGCGGGGTCGGCCCGCAGGGCGCCCTCGTAGTAGCCCAGAGCCTCCTCCGTCTCGCCCCGCTCCCAGGACAGCTCCCCGAGCCGGAACAGCGCGTACGCCTTCTCCGCCGGGGTCTTCGCATCGCCCGCCGCCTGCTCCATGGCCACCGCCGCGTCCTCGCGCCAGCCGCGGTCCCGGTACACCTGCGAGGCCCGCACGTACGCCGCCAGACCCGGCCGCAGCTCCAGCAGCCGCTCCATCGCCCTCTGCGCGCCCTTGTAGTCGCCGAGCCCCGAGTACGCGTCCACGAGCACCGGGTACGCCGTCCACTGCTTCGGCGCCTGCGCCCGTACGAGCTCGCCCCACTTCTTCCCGGTCCCGAAGTCCCGGCGGGCGTTGGCCAGCGTGCCCATGCCCGTCATCGCGTCGAAGTTGCCCTTGTCGGCCGGGCGGAGCTCCAGAGACCGCTTCAGCGCCTTCTCCGCCTTCGGGTACCAACCCGAGTCGGCCGTGCGCCGCGCATGCTCCAGGTAGGCCGCACCCAGCACCGCCCACGAGGCCTCGTCGTCCGCGTGCTTGGCCAGCCACTTCTCCCGGTCCGCGACCAGCGCCGTCAGGTCCACCGCGGCCACGGGCGCGCCCATGCCGACGGCCGACGCGGCCCGGTCGCTCGGCCCCGGCGGGCGGGCGTCGTCACCTGCCCGGGCCGGCCTGATCAGCAGGGCCCCGGCGATCAGGACCACCGCGACCGCGGCCGCCACGAGCGTCTTGCGACCCGTGAAGGTCACGGGCGGCGCCGGCTGCTGTGCTTCCTCGACGATGTCCATACGCTCCATGGAGTCACTGTGCGTCAATATGAAGAGCTCGCCGGGGTCTCCGAAGGGGGTTGCGGGCGTGTTCACACAATTGGCCCCGGCTGCCACTCTGGTCACATGGACGACGATCTCTCCGCACGCCTGCGCGCGAGCCTGCTGGACGGACTCCCTGCCGAGGCGCTGCTCACCGACCCCCAGGTGACCGCCTCCTACGCCACCGACATGGCCAGTTTCTGCGCCGCGGGCACCCCCGCCGTGGTCGTCCTGCCCCGGACCGTGGAACAGGTCCAGCACGTCATGCGCACCGCCACCGCCCTACGGATCCCCGTCGTCCCGCAGGGCGCCCGTACGGGCCTCTCGGGCGCCGCGAACGCCTCCGACGGCTGCATCGTGCTGTCCCTGGTCAAGATGGACCGCATCCTGGAGATCAGCCCCGTCGACCGCATCGCCGTGGTCGAACCCGGCGTCGTCAACGCGGTCCTCTCCCGCGCGGTCGCCGAACAGGGCCTGTACTACCCGCCGGACCCCTCCAGTTGGGAACAGTGCACCATCGGCGGCAACATCGGCACCGCGTCCGGCGGCCTGTGCTGCGTCAAGTACGGCGTCACCGCCGAGTACGTGCTCGGCCTCGACGTCGTCCTCGCCGACGGCCGCCTCCTGCGCACCGGCCGCCGCACCGCCAAGGGCGTCGCCGGATACGACCTCACCCGCCTCTTCGTCGGCTCCGAGGGCAGCCTCGGCATCGTCGTCCGAGCCGTGCTCGCCCTGCGGCCCGCGCCGCCGCGGCAGCTCGCGCTGGCCGCCGAGTTCCCCTCCGTGGCGGCCGCCTGCGAGGCCGTCTGCGCCGTCATGGAGGCCGGACTGACCCCCTCCCTCCTCGAACTGATGGACCGTACGACCGTCCACGCCGTCAACGCGCTCGGCAAGATGGGCCTGCCCGAGGCCACCGAGGCCCTGCTGCTCGCCGCCTTCGACACCCCGCACGCCCCCGAGGACCTCGCGGCGGTCGGAGAGCTCTGTACGGCCGCCGGGGCCACCGCCGTCGTCCCCGCCGAGGACGAGGCGGAGTCCGAACTGCTCCTCCAGGCACGCCGGATGGCCTTCCCCGGGCTGGAGGCGCTGAGGCCCGCCACGATGATCGACGACGTGTGCGTACCGCGCTCGCGGCTCGCCGAGATGCTGGACGGGACGGCCGCCATCGCCGCCGCGCACGATCTGCTCATCGGGGTCTGCGCACACGCGGGTGACGGCAACACCCACCCGATCGTCTGCTTCGACCCCGCCGACGAGGACGAGACCCGCCGGGCCCGCGAGTCCTTCGGCGCGATCATGGCGCTGGGCCTCGCGCTGGGCGGAACCATCACCGGCGAGCACGGGGTCGGAGTCCTGAAGAAGGAGTGGCTGGCCCGCGAGCTCGGACCCGTCGGCCTGGAAATGCAGCGGGCGGTCAAGCAGGCCTTCGACCCACTGAACCTTCTCAACCCCGGCAAGCTCTTCTGACGGCATCACAGGTCCCCGTCCGCGGACTCGTCCGAGGGCCAGGGGTCGCGCAGCCACAGCTCGTCCGCCGGGGTCGGGGCGAGCAGCTCGGCCAGGGCGTCGTCCAGGCCCAGCCGCTCGGCCTCGGTACCGGGCGGGACGACGCGCAGGGTGCGCTCCAGCCATGCCGAGACGGACACGGCCGGAGCCTCCAGCAGCGCGTCCCCGTCGGGTGAGCTGAGCGCCATGCACAGCACCGCCTTCTCCTCCACCTTCGTGGGCCAGATCCGCACGTCGCCGTGGCCGCACGGCCGGAACACCCCTTCGACCAGCAGCTCACGGGCGAAGGTCCAGTTGACGGGGGTGCTGGAGCCGGTGTGGAAGGTGATGTGCACGGCGTACGGGTCGTCCGTGAGGTAGAGGAGCCGCGCGGGGACGGGGATGCTGCGCTCGGGGGACAGGACCAGCTTGAGTTCCAGCTCGCGCTCGATGACGGGGTGGTGGTGCATGAGGGCCTCACTTCGCGGTGTCGCTGTGAGGCCGGGATCTGGCCCCACACCCGCAGAGAGCGCCGATGTGCCCGGGTATGACGCGACTTCCGTCAGCGATCCGCAGATTGGCCGGATTCTGTCGACTGACCGAAACTCGCATTCGCCCGAAGGTTTGGATTCTCCCGTTACCACCCATGCCGCACAGGGGTTCTTGGCTATGGTCCTCCCTTGCGCAAGCCTCAAGCCACGATCGGAGTTGGGGACATTGACGGCCTCCCCTGGTGACGGAGAGCACGTGGCCCGCGAGGGCTACTACCCCGATCCGTCCATCCCCGGGTTCGTCCGGTACTGGAACGGCCTGTCCTGGGTGCCGGGTACGAGCCGACCCGCCGCGGCGGTTCCGGCCGCGCGCTCCGAGGAGACGGGGCCGGTGTTCCTGGACGAGCCCGCGGTGTGGCATGCCGATCCCGCACACCAGGCCGGCTTCGGCGGCCCGCGCGACAACCGGGTCTCATGGGGCAATCCCGACCGACCCGGCATCTCCCTGGCCCGCCCCCCGGAACCCCGCCAACCCGGGGACTCCGCGGAGGACCGGTTCCGCCCCTCCGACCCCTCGGCCGGCTCCGCCGAAGACGGCTCTCGCCGGGCCCGGGAGGACGCCGGGGCACCCCCGCAAGGCGCCGCCCACCCCTCCGCCCCCTCGGCCGGCTCCGCCTCCGACCTGTTCCGACGGGGTCGGGTGGGTGCCGGGGCTTCCCCGCAGGGCGCCGAACACGATCAACCTCGGCCCTCCGACCCCTCGCCACGTTCGGCGCCCGAGGAGACGCCCCGGCGCGCGCCCGGCCCCGGCGAAACCCCTCCGACCCCGGCCCCGCGGCACGCCCAGGCGGCCCCGGCCCCGGCCGCGCCGGCCCCCGCGTGGCCCGATACCACCGGGCCCGCCGTGTCCGGGCTCACGGCCTCCTGGCCCGAGGCGGAACCCCGCCCGGCCCCGGCCCCGGCCCCGGAGCCCCGCCGGGAGCCTCGCCCGGAGCCCGGCCCGGCCAGGGAGTTCCGGCCGGAGCCCCGGCCCGCCCCGGCCCAGGAGCCCCGCCGGGAGGCCCCCGGCAGTGCCGAGCGGCGGCAGCCCCCGGTGGACCGGGACGCCGCCCGCCCCGAGGTGTGGCCGCCCCGCGCCGGCGGAGCCCGCCCGGTGCTCCCGCGGACCGCGCAGGACGCCCCGGCCCGGGAGCCCCGCGGGGCGCGGCCGCCGGCCCCCCGTACCCCCGCCGCGCAGCCGAAGGCGAACACCGCCGACACCGCGCGGGCCGTCTTCGAGCGGATGGCCGAACGGGCCGTGCGGCCCGCGGGGGCCGCCCGGCGGGTCACGGCCCGCGCGCTGGACTCCCTCGTGTACGCGGCCGTCGCGGCGGCGGCCGCCCTGCCCCTGGTCCCCGGGGTCACCGCCCACGTGCAGGCGAAGGTCGACGCCGCCCGGGCGGGCGGCCGCCCCACCACCGTCTGGCTCCTCGACGCCACCGTCGCCGGCCAACTGGGCCTGGTCCTCGGGGCCGTCCTCCTCTTCGGGATCCTCTACGAGGTGCTGCCCACGGCCCGCTGGGGCCGCACGCCGGGCAAGAAGCTCCTCGGCGTCAGGGTGCTGGCCGTCGCCACCCTGCGCCCGCCCCGCTTCGGCGCCGCCCTGCGCCGCTGGTTGGTGTACGCCTTCCTCGGTCTCCCCGGCAGCCTCTGGTGCCTCGTGGACCGGCCGCGCCGCCAGGCCTGGCACGACAAGGCGGCGAAGACGTACGTGTCGCGCTGAGTCGGGCCGCGCACGGCCCGTCGCCCGAATGGACGCGGTCCCGTTGCGGGGGCGGCGGAGCCGGGTTCGACTCGGGCCATGAGTACCGACCAGCCGCCGCCGGGCGAACGGCCCGAGGACGACCCGTTCCTCAAGAAGCCCCAGGAACCGACGCCTCCGTCGGGCGGTTCGCCGTACGACCGGCCGCCCTCCGAGGGCGGCGGGTATCCCCCACCCCCGCCCCCCGGAGGTCCGGGCGCGGGCGGCGGCGCCGGCGGGGGATACCCGCCCCCGCCGCCCCCGTACGGCGGTGATCCGTACGGCGGGGCCGGCGGCTACGGCATGCCCGATCCGCTCGCCGGGATGCCCCCGCTCGCCGACTTCGGCAAGAGGCTCGCCGCGCGCGTCATCGACCTGCTGATCGTCGCCATCCCGCTGTTCCTCATCCAACTGGCCGTCGGCGACCGCAACCGCTACACGGTCGAGACGAACAAGGGCGAGGACGTCACCGAGATCATCACGAAGTCCTACAGCGGCAGCGGCCTGCTGATGACCCTGATCTCGATCGTCGCCTACGTCGGCTACGACTGGTGGTTCACCCAGAAGACCGGCCAGACCCTCGGCAAGAAGGCGATGGGCATGCGCGTCGCGATGCTCAACGACGGCAGCGTCCCGCAGTCCGGCGCGTCCCTGTCCCGCGCCGCGGTGCTCTGGCTGCCGACGCTGATCTGCTGCTTCTGCCTGTGGCCGCTCGCGCTGATCGTGTCGATCCTCGTCGACAAGCCGTACAAGCAGGGCCTGCACGACAAGGTCGGCAAGACCGTGGTGGTCCAGGCCAGCACCTAGTGCTGTGACCGGAAAGGTTCACCGGGTCACGGCGCTCGGCACGGCACCTCGCCGCGTTGTCGGACCGCGCAAGTACGTCCGGTACGAGCCGCGGCCCTCCGCCTTGCGATGCACCGCACCGAACACCGCGCCCCGGCAAACCTTTCCGGCCACAGCACTAGCCGCAGACATACGCACGCAACGCACGCAACGCGCGCACGCATCACGCCGCGGGCGGTCTTCCCTCCGGGGAGGCCGCCCGCTCCGCGTTGTGCGGCCTCAGTGGTGTACGGGCTCTTCGGTGACGGCCGCGGTGACAACAGGGGCCGCGGCCGGGCCCGTACGGGCGGCATGGCGGCCGCGCCGCTTCGGGGCGGGCACCGTGACGGCGACGAGCAGGCCGAGGGCGAGGGCGGCCGCGGCGATGACCGCGACTCCGAGCCCCGTACTCGTCTGCGAGAGCAGCAGCATGGCGATCGTCGACACGATGACGGTGGCGGACCCGTAGGCGAGCTGTGCGGCAGTCGGACGCGGCATGGCGATATCCGTCCTCAGGGAGGGGAGGGGGAGTCGGCTCAACTAGGTCGCGCGTCAAGTGACTCTACGACGGGAGATGCCCGAGCGGAACCGCCAGTAAGCGTGACCTAACCCACGGTGCCGGAGCACAGGGGGGCGCACGAGGGTCATTTTTCTCACCACATCCCCGGCCCGCGCGGCCCGTCGAGTCCGAAACAGACCCAAATGCGTGGCCTGGAAGCGCCGTTCGCCCCGTATGGCAGCGGAACGTCCGGATACCGGAACCGGCTGACCGCATAGTGCAGTTGTAAGGAACAAGTCAAGGTCTGTCTTTTCTTTGAACTCTCCGGTCAAATGTCGTCACTTGAGACGCGCGCCGCGCGGAACCCCCCTGCTCCGATGGAGACGTTCCGACCGTCCATGCGGCCGCGGGAGGGGAACGACATCAAGTGACCAGCAACTCCGCCAAGAGGCGTGCCGTGCGCGCCGCGGCCGTCGCCGTGACCATGGCTGCTTGTGCGACAAGCGCCACCTTCTTCACCGTTACCGCGGCCCAGGCCGAAACCCAGGCCCCCGCGGCCCCGGCGGCCGACCGTCAGGACCCGACGGCGCCCTCCAAGGTCGTCGAGCACGACCTGAAGGGCCCGTTCAGCGAGCAGCAGGCGCAGCAGCGCAAGGCCGCCCTGGACCAGGTCCTCTCGGGCAAGAAGAACGTCGAGCAGCGTGGCGCCTCCAAGGTCGTCAAGCTCGACGACAAGAAGTACGTCGAGCTCGGCCGCGAGAAGACCGACAAGATCTTCACGATCCTCGTCGAGTTCGGCGACCAGGTCGACAACACCACCATGTTCGACCCGGACGGTCCCGGCCCCAAGCCGGCCGTTCCGAAGTACGGCGGCACCCCCGGTCCGCTGCACAACACGATCGCCCAGCCCGACCGTGCCGACAACAACAGCACGGCCTGGCGCAAGGACTTCAGCCGCGAGTACTTCCAGGACCTGTACTTCGCCACGGGTCAGGGCAAGGACTCGCTGAAGACCTACTACGAGAAGACCTCCTCGGGCCGTTACTCGGTCGAGGGCGAGGTCGCCGACTGGGTCAAGGTCCCGTACAACGAGGCCCGTTACGGCTCGAACTACTGCGGCCAGAGCAACTGCTCCAACGTGTGGGACACCGTCAAGGACGGCGTCGCCGCGTGGGTGGCGGCCCAGAAGAAGGCGGGCAAGACCGACGCCCAGATCAAGGCGCAGCTGGCCCAGTACGACCTGTGGGACCGCTACGACTTCGACGGCGACGGCAACTTCAACGAGCCCGACGGCTACATCGACCACTTCCAGATCGTCCACGCGGGCGAGGACGAGTCGGCCGGCGGCGGCGTGCAGGGCAAGGACGCCCTGTGGGCGCACCGCTGGTACGCCTACGGCACCGCGGCGGGCAAGACCGGTCCGGAGAACAACAAGGCCGGCGGCACCCAGATCGGCGACTCCGGCATCTGGGTCGGCGACTACACGATGCAGCCCGAGAACGGCGGCCTCGGCGTCTTCGCGCACGAGTACGGCCACGACCTCGGCCTGCCCGACCTCTACGACACCTCCGGTGGCGGCGAGAACTCGGTCGGCTTCTGGTCCCTGATGTCGGCCGGCTCCTGGCTCGGCACCGGCAAGGACTCCATAGGCGACCTCCCGGGCGACATGACCGCCTGGGACAAGCTCCAGCTGGGCTGGCTGAACTACGACAAGGCCAAGGCCGCGACGAAGTCCACCCACAAGCTGGGCGTCTCGGAGTACAACACCAAGGACAAGCAGGCGCTGGTCGTCGAGCTGCCGAAGAAGCAGGTCAAGACCGACGTCGTCGCCCCCGCCGAAGGCGCCACCCAGTGGTGGAGCAACATGGGTGACGACCTCAAGAACACCCTCACCCGGTCGGTCGACCTGACGGGCAAGAAGTCCGCCGCGCTGTCCCTCAAGGGCTGGTGGGACATCGAGGCCGACTACGACTACCTCTACACCGAGGTGTCCACCGACGGCGGCGCCACCTGGACCGCCCTCGCGGGTACCGCCGACGGCACGGCCCTTCCGGCCGACGCCTCCGGCAGCCCGTCGCTGACCGGTGTCTCGGGTGCCTGGAAGAACCTGAACTTCCCGCTCGACGCCTACGCGGGCAAGAAGGTCGACCTCCGCTTCCGCTACCAGACGGACGGCGGCGCGGGCGGCAAGGGCTTCACCGCCGACGCCGTCACCCTCACCGCGGACGGCGCCGCGCTGTTCACCGACGGCGCCGAGAACGGCGACAACGGCTGGACCGGCAAGGGCTTCTCGCGCATCGGCTCCGGCTTCACCAAGGAGTACGCGCAGTACTACCTGGCCGAGAACCGCCGCTACGTCTCGTACGACAAGACCCTCCAGGTCGGCCCGTACAACTTCGGCTTCGCCAACACCCGTCCGAACTGGGTCGAGCACTACGCCTACCAGGACGGCCTCCTGATCTGGCAGTGGGACACCTCCCAGAAGGACAACAACACCAGCCAGCACCCGGGCCAGGGTCTGATCCTTCCGATCGACGCCAACGCGAAGCCCATGAAGTGGGCGGACGGCACCCTGCTGCGCAACAAGATCCAGCCGTACGACGCTGCCTTCAGCGCCTACAAGACGGACGCGATCACGCTGCACAAGAACGGCGAGGAGCTCTTCCTCAAGCCGAAGGCCGCCCAGCTGGTCTTCGATGACCACAAGGGCAAGTACTGGTACGACGAGAACCCGACCGGCTCGGTGAAGGTCACTGACACCAACACCAAGATCAAGATTCTCAAGGAGACCTACGACGGTCAGGTCATGACCATCGAGGTCGGGCCCTCCTCGAAGTAATTCGGTAAAACCGCAGGTCAAAGCATGATCGACCGTCGCCCTCTAGCGGGCGGCGGCCGATCGCGTTTAGATGCGCGGTACGAGTTTCTTATTGACGGGGGAGATGACAGCCGTGCCCGGTGGAGGTTTCGTCAGATTGCCAGGCGGCAGCGTGGTGGTCGCGCTCACGCTGCCCAGGCCATCCGGTGAGGGTGGAAATGTCCGCGTTCTCGTCCACGCCGCGAACCGAGCCCGCGCCCTGACCAGGCTGCGGAACCTCGGCATGCGGGCGGTGTACCTGCGGGGCAACGCGCAGCCGCCGACGCCGGACGAGGTCACGGCCGTCCTGCACCACCCGGACGGCCTCCTGTGGCGCGGCGCCCCCGACCGCGCCCAGGAGCTCTGGCACCCCATCCGGGCCCTCCTGGGGACCTAGGCACCGCCTAGGCGGTGCCCTGGGAGGCCTTCCCGCCCACCAGGGCCACTCCGGCCGCCCGGAGCTCCTCCAGCGCCTTCTCGGCGGTGTGGGGGGCCACGGCGGCCGTCAGGTCCAGCAGGACGCGGGTGGCGAAACCGGCGCGGGCGGCGTCGAGGGCGGTGGCCTTCACGCAGTGGTCGGTGGCGATCCCGACCACGTCCACCTCGGTGACGTGCCGCGCGCGCAGCCACTCGGCGAGCGTGGCCCCGTTCTCGTCGGCACCCTCGAAACCGCTGTACGCGGCCTCGAACGCGCCCTTGTCGAACACGGCGGCCACGGCCCCCGACGCGACGGCGGGGGCGAAGTTCGGGTGGAAGCCCACGCCCTCCGTCCCGGCGACGCAGTGCACGGGCCACGAGGTCTCGTAGTCCGGCTCCGCCGGCGGGTGCGCGAAGTGCGACCCGGGGTCGACGTGGTGGTCCCGGGTGGCGACGACGTGCCGGTAGGCGGGGGTGGCCTGACCGATGTACTCGGTGACGGCGGCGGCCACGTCGGCTCCGCCGGCGACCGCGAGGCTGCCGCCTTCGCAGAAGTCGTTCTGTACGTCGACGACGATCAGTGCGCGGTGCATGTACGGTGCCCTTCGCTTTGGCGGTGTGGATGGTGCGGGCCGGCTGCGGGTGCGCTGCGGCGGTGCGGGCCACGTGCTGGGGGCTCTGCCCCCGGACCCCCGCGCCTCAAACGCCGGCGAGGCCGGGGGTGTGCCGCCGGGAGGCGACCCGCCCCTCGGGGCCCAGCGCCAGTCCAGCCCCTCCGGCGTTTGAGGAGCGGGGTCTGGGGCGGAGCCCCAGCGGCCCGGCCGCAGCCCCCGCCGGGCCCCGCGCAGCCGCTGGATGGACGGGATTCGGGTCAGCGCCGCAGGCTACTGGTACTCCGTGGGGAGCACGGCCTCGCCGCGGGAGAGCTGGGTCGCCGAGAGGGGGAGCCCCGCTCGCGCGGCACGGTGGCGGTCCCGCGCGGCCTCCAGCGGCTCGCGGGCGATGACCTCGCCGGACTTGACCAGCTGGGTCAGCAGCTGGTGGTCGGCCAGGGCCGTCGGGACCGGCCCGGTCCCGACGACCTCCGCCTCGGCGACGCCCTCCGCGTCCACCCGCCGCGCCGCCCACTTGCGGCCCCCGATGGACGTCTTCCCGCCCGTGGACTTCTTCGCCACCGGCGCCAGCGCCGCCTTGGGGTCCGCCGAGACGGCCCGCGCCACCAGCTTGTAGACCATCGAGCACGTCGGGTGCCCGCTGCCCGTCACCAGCTGGGTGCCCACCCCGTACGCGTCCACCGGCGCCGCCGCCAGTGAGGCGATGGCGTACTCGTCCAGGTCCGAGGTGACCACGATCTTCGTGGAGGTCGCCCCCAACTCGTCCAGCTGCTGCCGCACCCGGTGCGCCACCAGCAGCAGGTCGCCGGAGTCGATCCGGACCGCGCCGAGATCGGTGCCCGCCACTTCGACGGCCGTACGGACCGCCTCGGCCACGTCGTAGGTGTCCACCAGCAGGGTGGTGCCCCGGCCCAGCGAGGCCACCTGGGCGGTGAAGGCGTCCCGCTCGCTGTCGTGCACCAGCGTGAAGGCGTGCGCGCTCGTGCCGACCGTCGGGATGCCGTACCGGAAGCCGGCCGCCAGGTCCGACGTGGAGGTGAAGCCGCCCACGTACGCGGCCCGCGAAGCGGCGACCGCCGCCAGCTCGTGGGTGCGCCGCGCGCCCATCTCGATCAGCGGCCGTTCGCCGGCCGCCGAGGACATCCGGGAGGCGGCCGCCGCGATGGCCGAGTCGTGGTTCAGGATCGAAAGGATCACCGTCTCCAGCAGCACGCACTCGGCGAAGCTGCCCTCGACACGCAGGATCGGGGAGCCGGGGAAGTAGACCTCCCCCTCCGGATAGCCCCAGATGTCGCCCGAGAAGCGGTACGAGGCCAGCCAGTCCAGGGTCCGCATGTCGACGACGGCCCGCTCGCGCAGGAACTCCAGCACGGCGCCGTCGAAGCGGAAGTTCTCCACCGCGTCGAGCACCCGCCCGGTGCCCGCGACCACGCCGTAGCGCCGTCCCTCGGGCAGCCGCCGGGTGAAGACCTCGAAGACCGAGCGGCGGTCGGCGGTGCCGTTCGCCAGGGCGGCCTGCAGCATCGTGAGCTCGTAATGGTCCGTGAAGAGCGCTGTCGACGGCACGTCCACCGGCAGGCCCAGGTCCGCAGGGTTCATGACACGGATGCTAGCGCACATTTCGTCAGAGTGACGAGATGTAGGGCCCGTTTGTGCGACGGACCCGTCACGGTGGCAGCATGGGACAAGTGAGTGTTGCTCCCATTGAGATCGAACGCACCGAGTCGGCCGAAGAGACCTTCGCGGTCCCGGAACCCGACGTCCCCTGGGTGACCCTGGTGCACAACGACCCGGTCAACCTCATGAGCTACGTGGCGTACGTGTTCCAGGCGTACTTCGGCTATTCGAAGGACGTGGCGCACAAGCTGATGCTCGACGTCCATCACAAGGGACGGGCGGTCGTGTCCAGCGGCACCCGCGAGGAAATGGAGCGCGACGTGCAGGCCATGCACGGCTACGGCCTGTGGGCGACCCTCTCGCAGGACCGCGTCTGATGGGCGGCGGAACCTTCGAGGAGCTGAAGGGCGGCGGCGCCGCCATCGCGCTCGACGAGATCGAGATCTCCATCCTGCGCTCCCTGGCAGTCCAGCTGCTGGAGCTCATCGGCCCCGGCGAGCCCGAGCCCGCCGAGGACGCCGACCCGCTGGCCGCGCTGTTCGCCGAAGGGCCATCCGAGCCCCCGTCCGACCCGGCGCTGGCCCGGCTCTTCCCCGACGCCTACGGGTCCCCGGACGGCACGGGCGACGAGGGCGTGGACCAGGCCGAGCTGACGGCCCGGTCGGCGGAGTTCCGCCGGTTCACCGAGAACGACCTGCGCACCCGCAAGCGCGAGGACGCGCTGGCCGTCGTACGCAGCCTGGACGGACTCACCCCGGGCGGCGACGGGGCGGCGGTGCTGGAGCTGACCGGCGAGCTGCCGCTGCGCTGGCTCGGCGCGCTCAACGACCTGCGCCTGACCATCGCGGCCCGCCTCGACATCACGGAGGACGACGAGAGCGCGATGCTCTTCCGGCTGCCGGACGACGATCCGCGCAAGCCGATGGTGATGGCGTACCTCTGGTTGGGCGGCCTCCAGGAGACCCTGATCGAAACCCTCTGAGGAGGAACCGAGGACCCTCAGGGGAGCCTCAAAACACAGCGGCGTTCGCTCAGCGGACGCTCAAATCCGGATAACGATCAGATCACCGCACCGCGGTGATCTGACGCGTTTCTGGACCTCTGTCCCGAATTTCCCGTGCCATGCGTCACATTTTCCGCCCTCGGTCGCCCGTAATGGCGTGATAAATCTTCACGACCGCCGGGACGCCACCCCTGTTCCGCGGCCCGCTTGAACCGGCTGACCGCCGGCGTGCAACTCCATCCGTATCCGGGGGGATCGAGGACCCGATCCGCAGCCATCGAAGGCGCGGGTCGGCGTGGAGAAAGGCGCACCAAGACATGACCTCTGTGCAGGTCGAGCAGTACGACAAGACGCCCGGCGAGGGCGCACCGGCCGAGGGTGGCGAGGGTTACCACCGTGCACTCGGCGCCCGCCAGATCCAGATGATCGCGATCGGCGGAGCCATCGGCACCGGCCTCTTCCTGGGCGCCGGCAAGGCCATCTCCAAGGCCGGACCGAGCCTGATCCTGGCCTACGCCATCGCCGGCCTGGTCATCTTCTTCATCATGCGGGCCCTGGGCGAGCTGCTCATGTACCGCCCCGTCTCCGGCTCCTTCTCGGACTACGCCCGCGAGTTCCTGGGTCCGTTCTGGGGATACGTCACCGGCTGGACGTACTGGCTCTTCTGGGTGGTCACCGGCATCACCGAGGTCACCGCCGCCGCGCAGTACATGTCGTACTGGACCCACGACAGCTTCCCGCAGTGGGCGTACGCGCTGATCTTCACCGTCATCCTCTACGGCGCCAACCTGATCTCCGTGAAGCTCTTCGGTGAGCTGGAGTTCTGGTTCTCCATGGTCAAGGTCACCGCCATCGTCGGCATGATCCTGATCTGCGCCGGCATCCTCACCATCGGCTTCTCCGACGCCGCGGACACCGCCACCGTCACCAACCTGTGGAACGACGGCGGCTTCTTCCCCAAGGGCATCGGCGGCACGCTGATGACCCTGCAGATCGTCATGTTCGCCTTCCTCGCGGTCGAGCTTGTCGGCGTCACCGCCGGCGAGTCCAAGGACCCCGAGAAGACCCTGCCCAAGGCCATCAACACCGTGCCGTGGCGCATCGCCGTCTTCTACGTCGGCGCACTGATCATGATCCTGTCGGTCGTCCCGTGGCACGAGTTCCAGCCGGGCGTCAGCCCCTTCGTCGCCGCCTTCGAGAAGATGGGCCTCGGCGTCGGCGCCGCGATCGTCAACTTCGTCGTCCTGACCGCGGCCCTGTCCTCCTGCAACTCGGGCATGTACTCCACCGGCCGCATGCTGCGCGACCTCGCGCTCAACGGCCAGGGCCCGAAGCTCTTCACCCGGCTCACCAAGAGCGGCACCCCGCTCATCGGCACCACCTTCTCCGCCGGACTGATGCTGGTGGGCGTCTGGATCAACTACGTCGCCCCAGGCAAGGCCTTCGACTACGTCGTCTCCTTCGCCACCATCTCCGGCATGTGGGCCTGGATCATGATCCTGGTCTGCCAGATCCGCTACCGCGCCAAGTCCGACCGAGGCGAGCTCCCCGCCTCCCCGTTCCGGGCGCCCGGAGCCCCGTACACGAGCTGGTTCGCCCTGCTCTTCATCCTCATGGTCATCGTGATGATGGGCATGGACAAGGACTCCCGGGTCTCGCTCTACTGCGCCCCGCTGTGGGGCCTGATCCTGGGCGTCTCCTACCTGGCCCTGAAGTCCCGCGACCCGCGCGGCGCGGCCTTCACCAAGGCCTCGTAACGACGCCTCAGCCTGGCCGGAGCGGCCTCGTAGAGGCACTCTGTCCAGCATCCGGGCCCTTCCGTACCACCCCTCGGTACGGAAGGGCCCGTCTGCTTATCCTGTCGCTCATGCTGACCCTCACCCAGGCCCTGTACGACCAGATCGTCGAGCACGCCCGCCAGGACCACCCCGACGAGGCGTGCGGCGTCGTGGCCGGACCGGCGGGCACCGACCGACCCGAGCGGTTCATCCCGATGCTCAACGCCGCCCGGTCGCCCACGTTCTACGAGTTCGACTCGAAGGACCTGCTGAAGCTCTACCGCGAGCTCGACGACCGCGACGAAGAGCCGGTGATCGTCTACCACTCGCACACCGCGACCGAGGCCTACCCCTCGCGCACGGACGTCACGTACGCCAACGAGCCCGGCGCGCACTACGTCCTCGTCTCGACGGCGGACAAGGACGGCCTCGGCGAGTTCCAGTTCCGCTCGTACCGGATCGTCGACGGCGTGATCACGGAGGAAGAAGTGCAGGTCGTGGCGGGCTACTGACCATCATGTGAGCAGTTCACGTCCACGATGCGGAATCACACTCCAAACCGGGGACCGGGAATCGTTAACATGACCGCATGGTTTCCCACGACGTGAGCATCGAGACGCCCGGCAGGCTGCTGCTCGTGGCGCGGTTGCACGTCGACCTGTGCCGCCTCGCCAGCGCCATCTGTCCTGCTGCCTGAGCACCAGAGCCCTCTCGCGCGGGGGCAGCAAGAACACGCGCCTCCACGTTCTTACACACGCTTACGCCCTCTTATGCCCGTTCACGACACTGGAGCCTGCCATGGCCATCGAGGTCCGCATCCCCACCATCCTCCGCACCTACACCGACGGCGAGAAGGCCGTGAACGGTGAGGGCGCCACGCTCGCCGAGCTCTTCGCCGACCTGGAGAGCCGCCACAAGGGCATCGAGGAGCGCATCGTCGACGGCGGTCAGCTGCGCCGCTTCGTGAACGTCTACCTCAACGACGAGGACGTCCGCTTCCTCGACGGCATCTCCACCGCGCTCAAGGACGGCGACAACGTCACCATCCTCCCGGCCGTGGCCGGCGGCGCTGTCTGATGCGTTACGACTCCCCCCTGGCCGCGGTCGGCAACACGCCGCTGGTCCGGCTGCCCCGGCTGTCGCCGTCCGAGGACGTCCGCATCTGGGCCAAGCTGGAGGACCGCAACCCGACCGGCTCGATCAAGGACCGCCCCGCGCTCCACATGGTCGAGCAGGCCGAGAAGTCCGGCCGCCTGTACCCCGGCTGCACCATCCTGGAGCCGACCTCGGGCAACACCGGCATCTCCCTGGCGATGGCGGCCAAGCTCAAGGGCTACCGCATCGTGTGCGTGATGCCGGAGAACACCTCGCAGGAACGCCGGGACCTGCTGGCCATGTGGGGAGCCGAGATCATCTCATCGCCCGCGGCGGGCGGCTCGAACACCGCGGTGCGGGTGGCCAAGGAACTGGCGGCCGAGCACCCGGACTGGGTGATGCTCTACCAGTACGGCAACCCGGACAACGCGGGCGCGCACTACGCCACCACGGGCCCGGAGATCCTCGCCGACCTGCCCTCGATCACCCACTTCGTGGCGGGCCTGGGCACGACGGGCACCCTGATGGGCGTCGGCCGCTACCTGCGCGAGCACGTCGAAGGCGTCAAGATCGTCGCGGCGGAACCCCGCTACGACGACCTCGTCTACGGCCTGCGCAACCTCGACGAGGGCTTCGTACCGGAGCTCTACGACGCCTCGGTCCTCACCACGCGGTTCTCGGTCGGCTCGGCGGACGCGGTGACCCGCACGCGCGAGCTGCTCCAGCTGGAGGGCATCTTCGCGGGCGTCTCCACCGGGGCCGCGCTGCACGCCGCGATCGGGGTCGGCCGCAAGGCGGTGGCCGCCGGCGAATCGGCCGACATCGTGTTCGTCGTGGCCGACGGCGGCTGGAAGTACCTCTCGACCGGCGTCTACACCGCGGCGACGACCGAGGAAGCCATCGAGGTCCTCCAGGGCCAGCTCTGGGCGTAGCCACGCCCCCTCCTTCCGCCTTCCACGGCACTCGCGCCCGCTTCCCCACGGGGAGGCGGGCCGCTGCGTTCCGGGGCGGATTCACCCGAACGGCCCTCGGGAGTCGCCGGAACGGCGGCACCGGTCGACGCTGAACGTGCCCAGCCGACCCCAGAGAGAGGGTGGTGGCACGATGACGACCACTCCCAGCCCCGCAGCCCCCGGCACCCCCAACGCCCCGCCCCCGCCCCCGTCGCCCTGGGCGGCGAGCGGCGCGATGTTCGCCGCCGTCATGATGATGATCACCGGCATCTTCGCGATCTTCGAAGGCATCGCCGCGCTCGCCAAGGACGACGTCATCTGGCGGGTCCGCGACTACACCTTCAAGTTCGACCTGACCGCCTGGGGATGGATCCACCTGATCCTCGGCATCGTCGTCCTGATCGTCGGCATCGCGATCCTCATGGGCACGACATGGGGCCGGGCCCTCGGCGTCGCCCTGACCGGCCTGATGATCATCCTCCACTTCCTGTGGCTGCCCTACCAGCCGTTCTGGTCCCTGATCGCCATCGCGATCGGCGTGTGGGTGATCTGGGCCCTGTGCGTCGACCGCAGCCCCCGCGCCTTCTGACCCCCAAGGCCCCGCGCGGGCCGGGAAGCCGCCACGGCACCCCGGCCCGCGCCGCCGCCGAGCCCACGCCACCACCGCGCGACGGCACGCGCCGCCGCCGAGGCCATGCCGCCACCGCGCGGCACGCGCCGCAGCCGCCGAGGCCATGCCGCCACCGTGGCACGCACCACGGCCGCCGAGCCCATGCCGCCACCGTGCGGACGGGCAAGGGCCTGTCCGGCCGGACAGGGCGGGGCCGCAACGTTTCTCCGGCTCCCCCCCTCAGGCCCTACCCCAGCCACCGCGGGGTGGGGGTGCTCCCGAAACGAGTCTGCGGGAGTGTCCCCCTCCGGGGCCCCCACGGAGGTGCCCCCGGGCACGGCGCCCCGCCGAATTGCCGAACGTCCCCGTACCTCCGCGCCCCGACCCTGATCCGCCGGAAGGGCCTACGCGTCCAGCAGCTCCGCCAGGATCGCGGCGTGGCTCGTGGTCGGGTCCTGGACGGCCGTCAGCAGCGTCAGCGGCCCCGCGTCGGCAAGCCCCCGCAGTCGGGCCAGCTCCGCCACCGCCTCCGGCTCCGCCAGCTCGGCCTCGTACCGCCGCCGGAACTCCGCGGCCGAGCCACCCCCGTGGAACCACTTCCGCAACTCCGTCGACGGGGTCACCGCCTTCGGCCACTCGTCCACACCCGCCGCCGCCTTCGACAGGCCCCGCGGCCAGAGCCGGTCCACGAGCACCCGTAGCCCGTCCGCCCCCGGCTCCGGGGGTTCGTACACGCGCCGCAATCGGATCGCCGTCACCGCCCGCCTCCCAGTCCCTTGACCTCGTCCCACACGGCCGGGTCCAGCACCCCCATCCGCCCGCGGAACTCCCACAACGACACTTCCACCGGCCGGTCCGCCTCCAGGAAGCTCACACGGCCCTGCGTCCCCACCGTCCCCGGAGGCAGCGGGATCACCCCGGCCCGCCGGTCGTCGTACTTCCCCGTGATCCACGCGACCCGCGCCCGGTGGCCCCGTACCGACTCCACCGCCAGGACCAGGCACGTACGGCCGTCCGCCAGGCTCCACAGCTCGCCCGACCGCGGCCGCGGCGGCGGGCCCGGCCCGTGCGCCGGGGGAGACCGGCGGGGCAGACCCAGCCGGCGCCCGGCGACCAGCACCACCAACGCGACGGCCACGACCGCGGCCACCGCGGGCCACCAGGACGTGTCCATGCTTCGACCGTAGCCGCGCCACACGCACCCGGCACGGCAACGCACGGCAACGCACGGCAACGCCCGTGCCCCCCGTCGCTCCCCCGGGTGACAGCGCAGGTGATTCCCCCCACAACGGCCTGCCGCGGAGGAGCGACCGGAGGTTTCGCGCCTTACGCTCGACCCACGCACGGCCCGCATTCCGTCCACGGACCGTCCTCGGAGGTTCACGCTCCATGAAGCTCACCGTCGTCGGCTGTTCGGGGTCGTTCCCGTCCGCGGAATCGGCCTGTTCGAGCTACCTCGTAGAGGCCGACGGCTTCCGGCTGCTCCTCGACATGGGCAACGGCGCCCTCGGCGAGCTCCAGCGCCACATCGGTCTCTACGACCTCGACGCGATCTTCCTGAGCCATCTGCACGCCGACCACTGCATCGACATGTGCGCGTACTTCGTCGCCCGCTTCTACCGGCACGAGGGCGGCCGCTGCGGCACCATCCCCGTCTACGGCCCCGAAGGCACCGAGAAGCGCCTGACCACCGCCTACGACGACGTGCCCGACGAGCGCTCGATGAGCGAGGTCTTCGACTTCCGCACCCTGAAGTCCGGCACCTTCGAGATCGGCCCCTTCCAGGTCCGCACCGAGCGGGTGAGCCACCCCGTGGAGGCGTACGGGATCCGCGTCGAGCACGGCGGCCGCTCGCTGACGTACTCCGGGGACACCGGTGCCTGCCCCGAGCTGGCCCAGCTCGTCGAGGGCACCGACCTCTTCCTGTGCGAGGCCTCCTTCACCCACGGCAAGGAGGACATCCCGGACCTCCACCTCAACGGCCGGGAAGCCGGCGAATACGCGCGCGGCGGCGGCGTCGGACGGCTCGTCCTCACCCACATCCCGCCGTGGACGGACGCCGAGCAGAACCTCAGCGACGCCCGCGCGGTCTTCGACGGCCAGGTCGACCTGGCGTTCTCGGGCGCCGTCTACGAGGTCTGAGCCACCGGTACGTACGACACGACGAAGCCCCCGCCCTCCCTTCCGGGAGAGCGGGGGCTTCGTCGTACAGGAGGCGGGGAGGCCTACTTGGCCTCGGCCTTCGCCAGCTCGGCGAGCTCCTCGTCGGACTCGCGGCCCGGCGTCGGGAGGTTGAACTTCGTGATCGCGAAACGGAAGACGAAGTAGTACACGACCGCGAAGCAGAGGCCGATGCCGGCCAGGCCCCACGGGTTGTCGGCGATCCCCAGGTTCAGCAGGAAGTCGACCGCGCCGGCGGAGAAGCCGAAGCCGTCACGCATGCCCAGGGCCCAGGTCAGCGCCATGGAGACACCGGTGAGGACCGCGTGGATCGCGTAGAGCACCGGGGCGATGAACATGAAGGTGAACTCGATCGGCTCGGTCACACCGGTCACGAAGGCGGTGAGCGCGAGGGAGAACATCATGCCGCCGACGACCTTGCGGCGCTCGGGGCGGGCGCAGTGGACGATCGCGAGGCAGGCCGCCGGGAGGGCGAACATCATGATCGGGAAGAAGCCGGTCATGAACTGTCCGGCGGTCGGGTCACCGGCGAGGAAGCGGCCGATGTCACCGTGGACGGCGCCGGTCGGGGTGTCGAAGGAGCCGGCCTGGAACCACGGGAAGGAGTTCAGCAGGTGGTGCATGCCGATCGGGATCAGCGCGCGGTTGGCGACACCGAAGATGCCCGCGCCGACGGCGCCGGAACCGGTCAGCCACTCACCGAAGCCGTGCAGACCCGTGCCGAGGACCGGCCAGATGAGACCGAAGACGATACCCGTGAGCAGACCCGCGAAGGCGGAGAGGATCGGGACCAGACGGCGGCCGCCGAAGAAGCCCGCCCAGTCCGGCAGCTTCGTCCGGTAGAACTTCTGGTACAGCAGGGCCGTGATGACACCCATCACGACACCGCCGAGGACACCGGCGTTGACCGGGGCGTCGACCTCGACGATCTTGCCGCCGACGACCTTGGCCACCTTCGGCAGGTTGCTGTCGGTGAAGGTGGCGAGCACCTTCTGGAAGACCAGGTAACCGGTGACGGCGGCCAGCGCGGTGGAACCGTCCGACTTCTTCGCGAAACCGATCGCGATGCCGACGGCGAACAGCAGCGCCATGTTGTCGAGGATCGCGCCACCACCGGCGGCCATGTAGCCGGCGATCTTGTTGACGAAGGTCGGGAAGGACTCTTTCCCGAGCATGTCGGCCGCGCCGAGGCGGAGCAGCAGCGCGCCGGCAGGCAGCACCGCAACGGGGAGCATGAGGCTCCGGCCGATGCGCTGCATGACGGCCATCACGCCAGCGCCCTTCTTCTTTTCCGCAGCGGTCGCTGTGGACATGTGGTTCCTCCAGTGGGCAAGGCGCCGCCAGGGGGCAAACAAGGGGGGATGGCGACGTCTCGGAAAGGTGGCTCCCGGGGGCCGATCCCGGCCCACGTGGTCTACACCAATCGGTGGTGTAGACCAGTTGTAGCACGGTGAGGGATAGATAAGGAACCTTCGATTTCCTGTGGTCTACACCACACTCGGCGTGTCGGCGCTCCACCCCCGCGCCGCCGGGCCTCCGGACATGGCGAAGGCCCCCGGAACCACTGGTCCGAGGGCCTCGAGCGCGGGTCGAAGGGCCCGCCCTTTGCCGCGCGACGGCGGTTACGCCTTGGTGTTCTCCGCCTGCATCGCCGCGATCTCCTCGTCCGACTCCCGGCCGGGCGTCGGGATGTCGAACTTCGTGATCGCGAAGCGGAAGATCGCGTAGTAGACGACCGCGAAGCACAGGCCGATCGGGATGATCAGCCACGGCTTCGTCGCCAGACCCCAGTTGATGACGTAGTCGATCAGGCCCGCCGAGAAGCTGAACCCGTCGTGCACGCCCAGCGCCCACGTCACCCCCATCGACACACCCGTCAACAGCGCGTGGATCGCGTACAGCGCGGGCGCCACGAACAGGAACGAGTACTCCAGCGGCTCCGTGATGCCCGTGACGAACGAGGTCAGACCCACCGACAGCATCAGACCGCCGACCTCCTTGCGCCGCTGCGGCTTCGCGCAGTGCGCGATCGCCAGCGCCGCCGCGGGGAGGGCGAACATCATGATCGGGAAGAAGCCGGAGAGGAACTGCCCGGCGTCCGGGTCGCCGCTCAGGAACATGTTGATGTCGCCGTGCACGGTCTCTCCGTCCGGCTTGGTGTAGCTGCCGAACTGGAACCACACCGGCACGTTCAGGAACTGGTGCAGGCCGATCACCAGCAGCGCGCGGTTCGCGACGCCGAAGATGCCCGCACCCCACGAGCCCAGGCCCACCAGCCAGTCCGAGAAGCTCTCCAGCGCGTCGCCGATCGGCGGCCAGATCCACAGGCAGAGCGCGGCGAAGGCGATCGCCACGAAGGCCATGATGATCGGGACGAGCCGGCGGCCGTTGAAGAAGCCCAGCCAGTCGACCAACTTCACCCGGTGGTAGCGCTGCCAGAACCAGGCGGACAACAGGCCCATGACGATGCCGCCGAAGACCCCCGGATTCTGGAACGTGTACTCCGCGAACGCGTCCCCCTGCCCCAGGCAGCCGCCCCCGATGTCCTTGGTTCCCGTCGGGCAGTCCTTGGGGAACGCGTGCAGCACCCCGCGGTAGACGAGGAAGCCCGCCACCGCCGCGAGGGCGGTCGAGCCGTCGGCCTTCTTGGCCATGCCGATCGCGACGCCGATGCAGAAGAGGAGCGGCAGGCCGAGGTCGGCGTTGAGCAGGGCGCCGCCCGCGCCGGCCATCACCTTGGCCACGTTCGTCCAGCCGAGACCGTCGTCGCCGAAGACGTCGGGCTGACCCAGCCGGTTCAGGATGCCCGCCGCGGGCAGGACGGCGATCGGCAGCTGGAGGCTCCGCCCCATCTTCTGCAGCCCTTGGAACAAGCCGTTCCACCACTTCGGTTGTGGCACTTCTGCGGCGCTGCTCGCGCTCATCCGCGTCCTCCCTGACCGGCCCGTTTTTGGCTGTCGCGGCACGTGCGGCACACTGGTGTAGACCAGTTGTGGGCAGGTTGCTGCTGATCGTCATGATTCGGCACAAGGTGGACGCGCGCTCGCGTAGATGGGCCAACCGTGGGTTACCGTGACAAAACGGACCGGACCGGTGGTAGTCCATGTACCGGCCGCCGGGCACCGGCGCCGCCGAGACTCGTTCTTCGTATCACTCAGGGAGAAACACATGGCCACCAAGGCTGAGAAGATCGTCGCCGGGCTCGGCGGTATCGAGAACATCGAAGAGGTCGAGGGCTGCATCACCCGCCTGCGCACCGAGGTCATCGACCCGAGCAAGGTCGACGAAGCCGCCCTCAAGGCCGCCGGCGCCCACGGCGTCGTCAAGATGGGCACCGCGATCCAGGTCGTCATCGGCACCGACGCCGACCCGATCGCCGCCGACATCGAAGACATGATGTGAGCCAGGCCCACTGAGGCCGCCGAACCCCGAGGACCCCGCACCGGACGCACCCGTGCGGGGTCTTCGCGTTCCCGCGCAGGGACTAGGCTCGGAGCCATGTCTCGCATCGACGGCCGTACGCCCGAACAGCTCCGCCCGGTCACCCTCGAACGCGGATGGAGCAAGCACGCCGAGGGCTCCGTCCTCATCTCCTTCGGAGACACCAAGGTCTTCTGCACCGCCTCCTTCACCGAAGGCGTCCCGCGCTGGCGCAAGGGCAGCGGCGAAGGCTGGGTCACCTCCGAATACTCGATGCTGCCCCGCTCCACCAACACCCGCGGCGACCGCGAATCCGTCCGCGGCAAGATCGGCGGCCGCACCCACGAGATCTCCCGCCTCATCGGCCGCTCGCTGCGCGCCGTGATCGACTACAAGGCCCTCGGCGAGAACACCATCGTCCTCGACTGCGACGTCCTCCAGGCCGACGGCGGCACCCGCACCGCCGCCATCACCGGCGCCTACGTCGCCCTCGCCGACGCCATCGCCTGGGGCCAGAAGAAGAAGCTCATCAAGGCCGGCCGCAAGCCGCTCACCGACACCGTCGCCGCCGTCAGCGTCGGCATCGTCGACGGCGTCCCGCTCCTCGACCTCTGCTACGAGGAAGACGTGCGCGCGGAAACCGACATGAACGTGGTCTGCACCGGCGACGGCCGCTTCGTCGAGGTCCAGGGCACGGCGGAAGGCGAGCCCTTCGACCGCAAGGAACTCAACGCCCTCCTGGACCTCGCCGCCGGCGGCTGCGCGGACCTCCAGGCCATCCAGCTGAGCGCGCTGGAACTGTAGGCGCCCCGTTCCGCGTCTGGCAGGGTACGGGCGCACGGTGTCACAACCGTGCGCCCGTCCACGTATCCAAGTCCTTGGGGGACCCCGAAGATGAAGCTCCGCATAGCCGCGGTGGCCCTGGCCGCCGCCCTCACCGTCCCGGCTCTCACCTCCTGTGACGCGATCTCCACGGCGATGGACTGCGCGAACACGGCGGTCGCCATCACGGAAGGCGTGACCGACCTCTCCGAGGCGGTGTCCAACGCCGGCAACAGCCCGCAGGACGCCCAGAACGCGCTCAACCAGATCGACGCCAACCTCAAGAAGATCGGCGACCAGACGGACAACACCGACCTGGGCAAGGCCATCGACTCGATGACCACGGCGGTCAAGAACGTCCGCACCGCCATCGAACAGGGCAACCCCAACCCGGACATCAAGCCGGTCGCCGACGCCGCCTCCGAGCTCTCGAAGGTCTGCACGCCGGGATAATGGGGGGCATGACCTCGACGCCCACGACGCCCAGCCGTCTGATCCTGGCCACCCGCAACGCGGGCAAAGTCTCCGAACTCCACGCCATCCTGTCCGACGCCGGCCTGCCGCACGAGCTGGTCGGCGCGGACGCGTACCCGGAGATCCCGGACGTCAAGGAAACCGGCGTCACCTTCGCCGAGAACGCCCTCCTCAAGGCCCACGCCCTCGCCCAGGCCACGGGCCTCCCGGCGGTCGCCGACGACTCCGGCCTCTGCGTGGACGTCCTGAACGGCGCCCCCGGCATCTTCTCCGCCCGCTGGGCGGGCCGCCACGGCGACGACGCCGCGAACCTCTCTCTGTTGCTGGCCCAACTCGCGGACATCGACGCAGCCCACCGCGGCGCCCACTTCTTCTGCGCGGCGGCCCTGGCCCTCCCGGACGGCACGGAGCGCGTGGTCGAAGGCCGCCTCCTGGGCACCCTCCGCCACACCCCCTCCGGGGTGGGCGGCTTCGGCTACGACCCGATCCTCCAGCCACTGGGGGAGTCGCGGACGTGCGCGGAAATGACGGCGGAGGAGAAGAACGCGATCTCCCACCGGGGGCAGGCGTTCCGGGCCTTGGTCCCGGTGGTCCGGGAACTGCTGGGCTGACGCTTCCCCAAAACGTCGAAGGCCCCGTACGCGACATCTGCGTACGGGGCCTTCGACGTGACGTGCGGTTGGGGGGACTCGAACCCCCACGGGTATTAACCCATTTGGACCTAAACCAAACGTGACTGCCAATTCCACCACAACCGCGACATATAGCCCAATTCGGACATCGTGCCCGGCTGGGTTGGCTTCAGTCTACGGGGCGGCCGGGGTGGGCGGCAGGTTTGGGGCGACGATTCCGGCACCAGGTGTCCGTCAGGGAGTGGCAGTTGGGGCGCGGGCGGCCCGCGCCGAGTTAGGTGCGGGCCGCTCGGGCGGAGTGGGACTCAGATGCCCAGGTCCTTGATGATCTTGGCTACGTGGCCCGTGGCCTTGACGTTGTAGAAGGCGTGCTCGACCTTGCCCTCCTCGTCCACCACCACCGTGGAGCGGATGACCCCCGTCACCGTCTTGCCGTACAGCTTCTTCTCGCCGAAGGCGCCGTAGGCGGTCAGCGTCTCCTTCTCCGGGTCCCCGACCAGGGTGACCTTCAGGTGCTCCTTCTCGCGGAACTTCGCCAGCTTCTCCGGCTTGTCCGGGGACACGCCGATGACGTCGTAGCCGGCCGTGGCCAGTACGTCCAGGTTGTCCGTGAAGTCGCAGGCCTGCTTCGTGCAGCCCGGCGTCAGCGCGGCGGGGTAGAAGTACACGATGACCTTGCGGCCCTTGTGGTCGGCGAGCGAGATCTCGTTGCCGTCCGCGTCGGGCAGGGTGAAGGCGGGGGCGGTGTCGCCCGGCTGCAGTCGCTCGCTCATCTCAATCTCCTCGGTTGGAACCTCCGGCTCAAGCCGGAGGGGCAAACGCATCTCGGGCCAGAAGCCGCGTTGCGGCGGGGTGTCGCTAGGTGATGCTATGACCTGCGCTTGTGTTCGGATCGTGACCGACCCTAGCGTCCGGGGTGTGGGGGCTTCTTCTTCCGTGAAGCGGGCATTCAAATACCGCTTCTATCCGACCAACGTGCAAGCGGCTGAGCTGTCTCGCACGTTTGGCTGCGTGCGGAAGGTCTACAACCTGGCTCTTGCCGCCCGCTCCGAGGCGTGGACGGCGCGCAAGGAGCGGGTGGGCTACGGGCAGACGTCTGCACTGCTCACCCGCTGGAAGAAGACCACGGAACTGGCCTATCTGGCTGAGGTGTCGTCGGTGCCCTTGCAGCAGGCGCTGCGACATGTGCAGGCAGCGTTTGTGGCGTTCTGGGGGAAGCGAGCTCGGTATCCCCGTTTCAAGTCGAAGCGAAAGTCCCGGGCGAGTGCCGAGTACACGCGCAGCGCGTTCCGCTACGCCGACGGTCGGCTCGTGCTCGCGAAGGTGGCGGAGCCTCTGGACATTGTGTGGTCGCGCCCGCTGCCCCTGGGAGTGGAGCCGTCCACGGTGACGGTGTCCCGTGACAGTGCCGGGCGCTGGTTCGTGTCCCTCCTGTGCGAGGACACGCCCAAGCCCATGACCGCCACCACGAACGCGGTGGGCATCGATGCCGGGCTGTCAGCCCTGGTCACCTTGTCCACCGGACAGAAGATCGCCAACCCGAAGCACGAGCGCAGGGATCGAGAGCGTCTGGCCCGGGCCCAGCGGGCGCTGTCGCGGAAGGAAAGGGGTAGCAGCAACCGGGCCAAAGCCCGCGTCAGGGTGGCGAGGATCCATGCCCGGATCGCCGACCGCCGCAAGGATCACCTGCACAAACTGACGACTCGACTCGTGCGCGAAAACCAAACGCTCGTGATCGAGGGACTCACCGTCCGCAACATGCTCAAGAGCCACAGCCTCGCCCGGGCCATCACCGACGCGGCCTGGCGCGAGCTGCGCAGAATGCTGGAGTACAAGACGGCCTGGTACGGACGCGAGCTGATCATCGTCGACCGGTGGTTCCCCAGCTCCAAACTGTGCTCGACATGTGGGGCGATTGCCGAGGCGATGCCCCTGAACGTCCGAGAATGGACGTGCGAGAGCTGCGGGACGACCCACGACCGGGACGAGAACGCAGCAATCAATCTTCTGGCCGCCGGGCTGGCGGTTGCTGCCTGTGGAGCGGGCGTAAGACCTCGACGGGAGTCCTCCTCTCGGCTGGGGCGGTCCGCGGCGAAGCAGGAAACCTCACCCGCGAGGGTGGGAATCCCCTCCCTCTAGGGAGGGGGAAGCCAAGTCAGGAGTCTCCTCGGGAGGGCATCGGTATAGGTATGCCACGAGACTAAACTGACAGACTGCGCATGGGGGACTACGTCCCACGCCAGACACGACAAGACGACGGAGGCAGCGCGGTGCCCGAAGCCAGGACCCCCGCACAGATCGAGGCGGACATCGTCCGCCGCCGCGAGCAGCTCGCCGAGACGCTCGACGAGATCGGGGTGCGGATGCACCCGAGGACGATCATCGGGGACGCGAAGGCCAGGGTCGCCTCGACCGTCGATCACACCGCCGGGCGGGCCTTCGCCGCCGTGAACCGGTGCGTGACCGACGTGCAGGCCGGGCTGCGTCACGAGGACGGGGCCCCGCGTTTCGAGCGGGTCGTGCCCGTCGCGCTGCTCGCGGTGGGTCTGGTGGGGCTGCTCGTCGTCTCGGCGCGCCGTCGGCGGGGATGACCCTCCGGAGTACACGGTCGGCGCGGGCAGGTAAGTTCGAGGCGTGAGCGAGAACACCACCCACGACAAGCTGCCCATCCGCATGCTCCACGACCGCGTGCTCGTGAAGTCCGACCTGCCGGAGGGGGAGCGCCGCTCGGGCGGCGGCATCCTGATTCCGGCGACGGCCGCGGTGGGCAAGCGGCTGGCCTGGGCCGAGGTGGTCGCGGTCGGGCAGAACGTACGCAGCGTCGAGCCGGGCGACCGGGTGCTGTACGACCCCGAGGACCGGGCCGAGGTCGAGGTGCGGGGTGCGACGTACGTGCTGATGCGCGAGCGGGACCTGCACGCGGTGGCCGCGGAGCGGCTGGAGGGGTCGAAGGACTCCACCGGGTTGTACCTGTAGGAATTCTAGGAAAGGGCTGGTGGCGGAGGTCACCGGCCCTTTTCGTCGCCCTTTGCTACGGTGGAGGGGAACCCCGACGAGACGCGCCGTACCGGGTGAACGACAAGACGACGCACCCCGTATCGCTGGATGTCTCGTCGCTCGGAGGTGCCGTCATGGCATGGGTTCTTCTTCTCGTCGCCGGTCTGCTCGAAGTCGGCTGGTCGATCGGCATGAAGTTCACCGAAGGTTTCACCCGGCTGTGGCCCAGTGTGTTCACGGGCGCCGGGATCGTCGCCAGCATGGTGCTGCTGTCCTACGCCGCGAAGAGCCTGCCCATCGGTACCGCGTACGGCGTGTGGGTGGGCATCGGCGCCGCGGGTGCGGCCGTGCTGGGCATGGCGGTGCTGGGTGAGCCCGTCACCGCCGCCCGGATCTTCTTCATCTGTCTGCTGCTGGTGGCCGTGGTGGGGCTGAAGGCCACCTCGGGGCACTAGGTCATTCCAGGAACGCGGACGGCGGGCGCCGGCCCGCCGCTCCCGCGTCGGCGCCCGCTTCGGCGTCGGTTCCCTGTGTCGTTCCGCCCTGGGTGCCCGTGGTGGTGCCGCCCTGTGTGCCTTCGGTGGGGCCGCCGTTGGTCTGGCCACCTTGGGTCTGGCCTCCGTTGTTCTGGCCTCCGTTGGTTTGGCCGCCCTGGTTCTGGCCCCCGTTGGTCCGGCCCCCGTTGTCCTGGCCCCCGTTGTCCTGGCCGCCATTCGGGTCGGGGCGCGTCGGGCGGGTCGGGCGGCCGGGGCGGCTCGGGAAGGGCTCTTCCGGGGTTTCCTCCGGCGGGAACGGCTCGAAGCTCGGGGAGGGCGGGGGCTGGGCCGCGCCCGGCTGGAGTTCGAGGTCGAAGTCGACGGGGTCGGTGCCCTCGAGGGCCGTCTTCGTGTAGGAGGCCCAGATGCGGGCCGGGTAGCCGCCTCCGCCGATGCGGGCCTCGCCGAGGGCGCCGTACAGGGACTGCAGGGTTCCGGTGTCGGGGTCCTGGCCCATCATGGAGACCACGGTGACCAGGTCCGGGGTGTAGGCGGCGAACCATGCCGAGCGGTCCAGTTCGCCGGTGCCGGTCTTGCCGGCGGCCGGGTGGCCGGCGGCCAGGGCCGCCGTGCCGGTGCCGTTGTCGACCACGCTGACCAGCATGGACGTGGTGGTGTCGGCGGCCTCGCGGCTGATGGCCTGGGTGGGGGTGCGATCGGGGAGGCCGATGGTGTCGTCCTCCTTGGTGATCTTCTCCAGGAAGGTGTACGGGGTGCGGCGGCCGTGGTCCGCGAGGGTCGCGTACGCCTGTGTCATGTCGAGGACGCTGGCCTGGAGGGTGCCCAGTGCCATGGCCGGGCCTTGGACGAAGTTCGGGGTGTTTTCGGGGATGCCGAGGTCGACGGCGGTCTTCTTGACCTTCGCCGTGCCGACGTCGACGACCATCTGGGCGAAGACGGCGTTGACGGAGAGGTCTGTGGCGGTGTTGACGGTGATGTTCCCGTAGGAGACCTGGCCCTCGTTCTCGGGGGCGTAGGGGATTCGGGTGCCGACCACGCGGCGCTTGTTGTCGCCGTTGTAGATCGTGTTGGGGGTGATGCGGCGCCCGTCCTGGGTGCGGGAGTCGGTCTCGACGGCGGCCGCGAAGACGAAGGGCTTGAAGGTGGAGGCGACCTGGTAGTCGTGGCGGGTCGCGTTGTTCACGTACTGCCTGGTGTAGTCGATGCCGCCGTACATGGCGACGACCTTGCCGGTGGCGGGGTCGATGGAGACGCCCCCGGCGCGGACGAGGCGGTCGGCCTTGCGCGCTTCCGGGTCGAGTTTGCCGACGAGTTGGGCGTCGACGGCTTCGACGAAGGCGTTCTGGCGGCGCTTGTCGATGGTGGTGGTGATCCGGTAGCCGCCTTCGGCGAGGGTCTTCTCGTCGAGGATCTTGTGCTCGGCGATGTAGTCCTTGATCGCTTCCACGAGGTAGCCGCGCTGCCCGGACAGTCCGGCGGCGGGGCGGACCTTGCCCGGTTCGGGGAACCGGGTGGCCGCGCGCTCGGCGGCCGGCAGCCAGTTCTTCTTGACCATGCCGTCGAGCACGTAGTTCCAGCGGGCGAGGGCGCGGTCGCGGCTCTGGGGGTGGGAGACGACGTCGAAGGCGCTGGGGGAGTTGAGGAGGGTGGCGAGGTAGGCGCCCTCTGCGGTGGTGAGTTTGCCGACGTCCTTGCCGTAGTAGGCCTGGGAGGCGGCTTGGATGCCGTAGGCGTTGCGGCCGAAGTAGCTGGTGTTCAGGTACCCCTCCAGGATGTAGTTCTTCGACTTCTCGCGGCCGAGTTTGATCGCGATGAAGAACTCGTTGACCTTGCGTTTGATCGTCTGTTCCTGGCCCAGGTAGTAGTTCTTGACGTACTGCTGGGTGATGGTGGAGCCGGATTGGGTGCCCTTGCCGGTGGCCGTGTTCCAGGCGGCGCGGAGCATCGCCTTGGGGTCCACCGCCCGTTCGGAGTAGAAGTCCCGGTCCTCGGCGGCGAGTACGGCTTCCTGGACGGTCCGGGGGATCTGCGAGAGCGGCACGTTGACGCGGTTGACCTCGCCGTCGCGTGCGAGCTGGGAGCCGTCGGAGTAGAGGTAGACGTTGGACTGCGCGGTGGCGGCGGCGTTGGCCGGTGGGATGTCGACGAGCAGGTAGCCGGCGACGAGGGCGCCGACGAGCAGCAGGACGAGGAGGAGTACGCCGCCCAGCACCATGCGCCAGGTGGGGACGAGGCGCCGCCAGCCGGTGCGCTTGCGGCGGGGCTTCTTTCCCGGTCCGGGAGGGTTGGCGGGCTGCTGGGCCCGTGGGGGCTGCCGTTCGTCGGGCGAGTCCGGGTCGCGAGGGGTCCAGCCCGGGGGTGGTGACTGGTCGCTCATCTCCAGGGGCTCCTCGGCGCTGTGCGAAATATCCACTTCTGTACCTCATGGTGTCTACCCGATGGCCGCTGATTACGCTCCGGACGGGCGTAAATCGGTCGCGTGGATCGCCCCTCCGCACTAAGCTCGCGCGCTTTGGCCGACGTAGGAACGACCTGGGAAAGGGAGGGATACGGTGCGGCAGAAAGCGCGTCGGCGAGCACATCGGCGCATGCGCCTCTATCCGGCGGTCGCGGCGGGCGGGTTCCGGCGCTACGCCACGTACGGGACGGCGACGGCGGCCGGGGTGTTCACCAACACCGTCTTCGGTTTCATCGTCGCGTACACGTACATCGCGCTGTGGGGCGAGCGCCCCGGGCTCGGGGGCTACGACCAGGCGCAGGCCCTGACCTTCGTGTGGGTGAGCCAGTCGCTGCTCGCCGCGGGGGCGTTGATCGGGGGCGGCTTCCAGGAAGAGATCCAGGAGCGGGTCCGAACGGGTGACATCGCCGTCGACCTGTACCGGCCGGCGGACCTTCAGATGTGGTGGCTGGCCGCCGACATGGGCCGGGCCGCCTTCCAGTTGGTGGGGCGGGGGGTGGTCCCGCTGCTGGCGGGTTCGCTGGTGTTCACGCTGGCGCTGCCCGACGAACCGGTGCGTTGGCTGCTGTTCCTGGTGTCCGTGGCGCTCGGTCTGGTGGTGAGCTTCGCGGTGCGCTACCTGCTGGGGATGGTGGCGTTCTGGCTGATGGACGGTTCGGGGATCAACATGATGGCCACGGTCGTCTCGATCTTCTTCTCGGGGATGCTGCTGCCGCTGACGGTCTTCCCGGGCGGTTTCGGCGAGTTCGTGCGGGTGCTGCCGTGGTCGGCGATGCTCCAGGTGCCGGTGGACGTGCTGATGGGCAAGCACGCGGGGGCCGGCGGTGCGGCCGAGGCGCTGGGGTTCCAGGCCGGGTGGGCGCTCGTACTGCTGGGCGCGGGGCGGCTGTTGCAGGCGGCGGCGACGCGGAAGGTGGTGGTCCAGGGTGGCTGAGGCGGTGGTCGCGGGCCGGGAGCGGGAGCCGGGCGCTGCCGCGGTCGTGGGGCGGCGGCGCGGCCGGGCGGTGGAGGGGGTGCGGGGCTACGGGCTGATCGTGGCGATGTGGATCCGCTCGACGATGACGTACCGGACGTCGTTCCTCCTGTCGGCGTTCGGGAACGCGGCGATCACACTGCTCGACTTCGTCGCGATCTACATCATGTTCTCCCACGTGGACGTATTGGGCGGTTTCACGCTGCCCGAGATCGCCCTGCTGTACGGGTCCTGCTCGGCTTCCCTGGGCTTGGCGGACCTGCTGCTCGGCAATACGGACCGGATCGGGGCGCGGATCCGCGACGGTTCGCTCGACACGATGCTGGTGCGTCCGGTTCCGATCCTCGCGCAGGTCGCGGCGGACCGGTTCGCGCTGCGTCGACTGGGGCGGGTGGTGCAGGGGTTGGGCGTGCTGGGCTGGGCGGTCTCGGTGCTGGACGTGGACTGGACGCCCGGCAGGGTGCTGTTGGTGCCGGTGATGATCGTGTCGGGGGCGGCGATCTTCGGTGCGGTGATGGTTGCGGGGGCGGCGTTCCAGTTCCTGGCGGGGGACGCGGCGGAGGTGCAGAACTCCTTCACGTACGGCGGCTGCACGATGCTCCAGTACCCGCCGACGGTGTTCGCGACGGAGCTGCTGCGCGGGGTGACCTTCGTGGTCCCGCTGGCCTTCGTCAACTGGCTGCCGGCGCTGTACGTGCTGGGGCGGCCCGATCCGCTGGGGCTGCCGGGGTGGGTGGCGTACCTGAGCCCGCTGGTGGCCTTCGCGGTGTTCCTGCCCGCGTCGCTGGCGTGGCGCGCGGGTGTCCGTTCGTACCGGAGTACGGGGAGCTAGCTGTGTCGGATGCGTTGATCTCACTGGACGGGGTCGAGAAGGTCTTCGACGTACGGCGCCGGGTCGGTCTGATGCGCCGGGAGAAGCGCCGGGTCAGGGCGGTGGACGGGATCAGCTTCGAGGTGGCCCGGGGCGAGATGGTCGGCTACATCGGGCCGAACGGTGCCGGGAAGTCGACGACGATCAAGATGCTGACCGGGATCCTGACCCCGAGCGGCGGCCGGGTGCGGGTCGCGGGCATCGATCCGGCGCGGGAGCGGATGCGGCTGGCGCACCGGATCGGGGTGGTGTTCGGGCAGCGGACCACGCTGTGGTGGGACCTGCCGTTGAAGGACTCGTACGGGTTGATGCGGCGGCTGTACCGGATCCCGGGGGCGCGGTTCCGTTCCAATCTGGAGCGGTGCGTGGACAGGTTGGACCTGGCGGAACTGTTGGACGTGCCGGTGCGGCAGCTGTCGCTGGGGCAGCGGATGCGCGGGGACATCGCGGCGGCGCTGCTGCACGATCCGGACGTGCTGTACCTGGACGAGCCGACGATCGGGCTGGACGTGGTGAGCAAGGCGAAGGTGCGGGGTTTCCTGCGGCAGTTGAACGAGGAGCTCGGCACGACGGTGCTGCTGACCACGCACGACCTCCAGGACATCGAGCAGCTGTGCGAGCGGGTGATGGTGATCGACCACGGGCGGCTGATGTACGACGGGTCGCTCGGCGGACTGCACTCGGCGGGTTCGGTGGAGGAGGTCGAACGGACCCTGGTGATCGACCTGGAGCGGGAACTCGCGCCGATCGAGGTGGCGGGCGCGCGGGTGGTGAAGGTGGAGGGGCCGCGGCAGTGGCTGGCGTTCCCGGCGGGCGCGTCGGCGGCGCCGCTGGTGGCCGCGGTTGCGGCGGAGTATCCGCTGGTGGACCTGTCGGTGCGGGAGCCGGACATCGAGGACGTGATCGCGCGGATGTACGCGGGGCGGGGGTGAGGCGGTGCGGCCGGATAAGGGGTAAGCCGGGGTGGATCTCCGGGTGCGCTCCGGGTCCGACCCGTACAACTCACGCCGATCCGTGCATAGTCTGGTGCGCATGAGTGACGAGCGGCCGGAGAAGCCGTTGCCGGAGCTGAGGGCGTCGGATGCCGACCGGGACCGGGTGGTGGAGCGTCTGCGGGACGCCGTCGCCGAGGGCCGGCTCGACATGGAGGAATTCGAGGAGCGGCTGGAGGCGGCGTACAAGTCCCGTACGTACGCGGAACTGGAACCGCTGACGCGGGACCTGCCGGCGGTGGGGGCGGGGGCGGCGGCTTCGTCGCCGGTTCCGCTCGCCGCGTCGGGTTCCGGTTCCGGTTCGTCGTGGCCGGCCAGGATCGGCGGTACGGGCACGTCCACGACAGCCGTGGCGATCATGTCGGGCTTCCAGCGCAAGGGCCGGTGGACGGTGCCCGCGCGGTTCGACGCGGTGGCGTTCTGGGGCGGCGGGGAGCTGGACCTGCGGGAGGCGAACTTCGCGCAGCGCGAGGTCGTGATCAACTGCGTGGCGATCATGGGCGGCATCCAGATCACGGTGCCGCCGGGCGTGGCCGTCGACGTGCGGGGCATCGGCGTCATGGGCGCCTTCGACCAGCGCGAGGGCGGGGGCCCGACGGAGCCGGACGCTCCGCGGGTGATCGTGACGGGCTTCGCGTTCTGGGGCGGAGTGGAAATCAAGGTCAAGTCGCCGAAGCGGTCGCTCCGCAAGGAGCTGTAGCCGGGGGCTCCGTCCCCGCCGCGTGCCTCCCGGCGGGGCTGGGGTTGTCCCTTGGCCGGGACCGGCCCGGTCGGGGCGGCTTCGCTGCCGGGGCTCCGCCCCGGACCCCGCGCCTCAAGCGCCGGCGAGGCTGGATTTTCCTGGGCCGGGATCGGCCTGGGTTGGGGCGGTGCCCCGCCGGAGCATCTCCTCGTCCTCGCGCACTTGGCAGGTGCTTCGACAGGGAGGGTGGTTGCGCGCTCGTCCTGCGGGG
>NZ_JBHWJY010000045.1:0-68338 GCF_042731135.1 Streptomyces sp. NPDC059874 | reverse complement strand
CGGCTGGATTGCCCGCAGGGCAATTCCAGCCCCGCCGGCGTTTGAGGCGCGGGTCTGGGCGGAGCCCAGGGTGCCGCGCAGCGGCACATCCAGCCCCTCCGGCGTTTGAGGAGCGGGGTCCGGGGCGGAGCCCCAGGAGCCCCGCGCAGCGGGTCGGACCGCCCCGCGCCACCGCCCGGCCCGCGCCGTATGGTGGACCCGCACCACATAACCGCACGTCAGTACTCCGCCGCTCCAACGCCGCAGCGGCACAACAGAACGACCGCCGCATCAGGAGCCGCACCGCCATGGCCGAACACCCCGCGTACCCCGTCGGTCTCCGACTCGCCGGCCGCCGCGTCGTCGTCATCGGCGGCGGGCAGGTCGCCCAGCGCCGCCTCCCCGCGCTCATCGCGGCCGGCGCCGACGTCCTCCTGATCTCGCCGTCCGCCACCCCTTCCGTGGACGCCATGGCCGAGACCGGCGAGATCCGCTGGGAGCGCCGTCGCTACGAGGACGGCGACCTCGCGGGCGCCTGGTACGCCCTCATCGCCACCCGGGACCGCGCCGCCAACGACGCCGCCTCCGCCGAGGCCGAGCGCGAGCGGGTCTGGTGCGTCCGGGCCGACGACGCCGAGGCCGCCACCGCCTGGACCCCGGCCACCGGCCGCGTCGAGGGCGTCACCGTCGCCGTCCTGAGCGGCAACGACCCCCGCCGCTCCGCCGCCGTCCGCGACGCGGTCGTCGAAGGCCTGCGCGACGGCTCCCTCACCGCCGCCCGTCCGCACACCCCCGGCGTGTCGCTCGTGGGCGGCGGTCCCGGCGACCCCGACCTCATCACCGTGCGCGGCCGCCGCCTCCTCGCCGAGGCCGACGTCGTCATCGCCGACCGGCTCGGCCCCCGCGACCTCCTCGACGAGCTCCCCCCGCACGTCGAGGTCATCGACGCGGCGAAGATCCCGTACGGCCGGTACATGGCCCAGGAGGCCATCAACAACGCCCTGATCGAGCACGCCAAGGCCGGCAAGGCCGTGGTCCGCCTCAAGGGCGGGGATCCGTACGTCTTCGGCCGTGGCATGGAGGAGCTCCAGGCCCTCGCGGAGGCGGGCATCCCCTGCACCGTGGTCCCCGGCATCTCCAGCTCCATCTCGGTGCCCGGCGCCGTCGGCATCCCGGTCACCCACCGGGGCGTGGCCCACGAGTTCACCGTGGTCAGCGGCCACGTCGGCCCCGACGACCCGCGCTCCCTCGTGGACTGGGCCTCCCTCGCCAAGCTCACCGGCACCCTGGTGATCCTGATGGGCGTCGACAAGATCGGCCTGATCGCCGAGGCCCTGGTCCGGCACGGCCGTTCGCCCGAGACCCCGGTCGCGGTCGTCCAGGAGGGCACCACGGCCACCCAGCGCCGGGTGGACGCCACCCTCGCCACGGTCGGCGAGCGGGTCCGCGCGGAGGAGGTCCGCCCGCCGGCCGTCATCGTGATCGGCGAAGTCGTCCGGGTCAACGCCCCCGGCGACGCGCTTCCCACCACCAACGCCTGACAGGCCGTTGGCACCGCACCCAGGACAAGGCAGTATCACCCTGTGGCTGATCTCATCACCGTCGAAGACCCCGACGACCCGCGCCTGCGCGACTACACGGGACTGACCGACGTCGAACTCCGGCGCCGGCGCGAGCCCGCGGAAGGCCTTTTCATCGCCGAGGGCGAGAAGGTCATCAGACGTGCCAAGGACGCCGGGTACGAGATGCGCTCGATGCTGCTCTCGGCCAAGTGGGTCGATGTCATGCGCGACGTCATCGACGAGCTCCCGGCCCCGGTCTACGCCGTCAGTCCCGAGCTCGCCGAACGCGTCACGGGCTACCACGTGCACCGCGGCGCCCTCGCCTCCATGCAGCGCAAGCCGCTGCCGACGGCCGACGAGCTGCTGGCGACGACCCGCCGCGTGGTCGTCATGGAAGCGGTCAACGACCACACCAACATCGGTGCCATCTTCCGTAGTGCCGCCGCCCTCGGCATGGACGCGGTGCTGCTGTCACCGGACTGCGCGGACCCGCTCTACCGCCGCTCGGTGAAGGTCTCCATGGGCGCGGTCTTCTCCGTCCCCTACGCCCGCCTGGAGGCCTGGCCGAAGAGCCTGGACTCGGTGCGCGAGGCCGGGTTCAAGCTGCTCGCCCTCACCCCGCACCAGAAGGCCTCGCCGATCGACGTGGCCGCCCCGCAGTCCCTGGAGCGGGTGGCGCTGATGCTGGGCGCCGAGGGCGACGGCCTGTCCACCCAGGCGCTGGTCGCCGCCGACGAGTGGGTACGCATCCCCATGGCGCACGGCGTGGACTCGCTGAACGTGGGCGCCGCGGCCGCCGTCGCCTTCTACGCGGTGGCCGGCGGCCGCTCGTAAGTCGCCTAGAGCTTCTGGGCCGCCGCGATGCCCAGGGCCACGATCAGCGTCACCAGGACGAACACGATCAGCCGCTGCCGCATCAGCCGCGGGTCCGGCCGCGAGGGACGCCGCCCCGTCCCGGTCGTCCGGGGCGCCGGGCGGCCCCCCGTACGCCCCGCGGTCGGCCGCGAGGACGGGCCGCCCGCGCCGCGCGGGTTGCGGGAGGACGAGGGCCGCGAGTGCGGTCCGCTCGGGACCCCGCCCTGGCCCCGGGGCGCGGAACCGCCGCCGGTACGACGCTCCGTGCGCTGGTCGGCGTACGGCTCGGCGCCCTCGGGGAGCCGTCCCGTCGGCCGCTCGGTCCGGGCGCGCTGCGCCGGCGGGCGGACCTCCGACAGCCCCTGCGCCTCGCGGGCCGCGATCTCCTTGAGCCGCATCGACAGCTGGAGCGTGCTGGGCCGGTCCTCGGGGTCCTTGGCCAGGCAGGCCCGTACGAGGGGCGCGAGCGCGTCCGGGACGCCCTGCAGGTGGGGCTCCTCGTGCACCACGCGGTACAGCATGACCTCGGAACTGCCGTGCCCGAAGGGCGAGTCGGCGGTCGCCGCGTAGGCCAGGGTGGCGCCGAGCGCGAAGACGTCGGTGGCCGGGGTGACGGCGGCGCCGCGAACCTGCTCGGGTGCGAGGAAGCCGGGGGAGCCCACGGCGGTGCCCACATGGGTGAGGGTGCTCGCGCCGGTGGCCCAGGCGATCCCGAAGTCGATGATCCGCGGGCCCTTGGGGGAGAGCAGGATGTTCGAGGGCTTGAGGTCCCGGTGGACGACCCCCGCCTCGTGCACGGCGACCAGCCCCTCGGACAGGGCGGCGCCGATCGCCGCGATCTGCGAGGCCGTGAGCGGGCCTTCCTCGGTCACCTTGTCGTGCAGCGAGGGCCCGGGAACGTACTGGGTGGCGAACCACGGGCGCTCGGCCTCCAGGTCCGCCGCCACCAGACGGGCGGTGCACCCGCCACGGATCCGCCGGGCGGCGGACACCTCGCGGGCGAACCGCGAGCGGAACTCCTGGTCCTCGGCCAGATCCGGCCGGATCACCTTCAGCGCGACGCGCTGCCCGCGCCGGTCCGATCCCAGGTAGACCACGCCCATGCCGCCGGCGCCGAGCCGTCGGTGCAGTCTGAACGAGCCGACGACACGCGGGTCCTCGCGCCGGAGCCGCATCATCGCCATGTCCACCCCGCTGACCGGTCGTCCTGTTGACGTGGCACAGCTTACGGACCATCCGGCATGCGCGCTCAGAGGCCGCGCCCTCGCCGAGAGATTCGATCGTCAGTACGGCACAACACACTTGAGGGATCCTCAGGGAGTCCGCGCCGCTCCGAACGCGCGCGGCCACCCGTCCCCAAACGGCTTGTTCCCCAAGGCGGTTGGGGCGGGGGAGCGGTCACCCGCCGCCGCCGCGGCCCGCCGGGTGACACCCGTATGCCGCCCGCAGCGAGTCGATCTTGCCGGGGCACGGTGGACGGACACCCGTGTGCGGGGAGTGACGGAAGTGAGCGAAGTCACTACGCTCCGGTCATCCCCTCCGGGAAGACCCCGACTCACGGGGGACGATCTCCACCCAGGGGAGTACACCGGGTACGGCCCGTCATCCTCCGGGAGGCCCGCCAAAGGGTACGAGGGCATGAGGCCACGGGACCCCCGCCCGCCTAGTGTTGAAGTCAAGCGGCGGGCAGTGCTCTCGTCCCCCGAGGTAATAGCCCGCCGCTGCCGAATCGACAGGGAGAGGACCATGGCGGACATCGCACGGCAGGGACGCAAGGCATTCGCGTTCAACGGCCATGAGTCCGGTACGCGCCACCCACTGGTGGCCGCGGCCATGGTCCTCCCCCTGGCCGCCCTCCTGCTCTTCCTCTTCGGAGGTTTCGACCAGGTGGCGGCACAGGCGTCGTCCGTTGGCGTGATGCTGGGGCGCTGAGCGGCGCCCCGGGTCCGGGAGAGCGGCCCGGACCGGGACATCGGCCTGTCGAACCCCGTGGGGACGGGGGAACGACGACGGACGGCAGGTGAAGGGTGCTGCCCGTACGACTGGGGAGTCGGACGGGCAGCACCCTTTTTCATGCCCGGATGTCCTGCCCCGATCCGCCCTGCTCGGCGTACGATCCCCGGGAGGCTGCTGCCGCACCACCCACCCCGGGGTTCCCATGACCGACTCGCTGCCCGAGGCCCTCGCCGCCTGCACCGCCCAACCGCTTCCGTACGCCCTCCTCGCGGACCGTGACGACGGCACCGTGGTGCGCTGCGGCGAGGTCGTGGCCAAGGCGCACGCCGGGGACGCCGACCACGAGGCCCTCGCGGTGCGGCTGCGGATCGCCGGCCACCAGGCACTCGGCGGCGTACTGCTGCCCCCACTGCTGCCCGTGCCCGGACGGGTGCAGGACCGGCCGGTCTCTCTGTGGCCCTACGGGGCCCCCGTCGACCCGCAGCGTCCCGAGGAGGCCCCCTGGGAGGCGACCGCCGGGCTCCTGGCCGCCCTGCACCGGACCCCGCTCGCCGCCCTCCCGGGCCCGCTCCCGCCGATGCGCGGCCCGGCCAAGCTGGCCCGCGCCCTCGACCGCCTGCGGCTGGCGGAGGCCCTGCCCATCGGCCCGGACCCGGGCGAGGTGCGCTCCGTACGGACCGCCGCGCGGACGCTGCCCGCCTGGGCGCGCGGAGCGGCGCAGGCGCCGCCGGGCGGGGCGCTGTGCCACGGGGACCTGCACCTCGGGCAGCTCGTCCGCTACCCCGCCCCGCAGGGGCCCTGGTTCCTCATCGACGTCGACGACCTCGGCGTCGGCACCCCCACCTGGGACCTCGGGCGCCCCGCCGCCTGGTACGCCGCCGGGCTGCTCGCCCCCGAAGCCTGGCAGCGCTTCCTCGACGCCTACCGGGCCGCCGGGGGCCCGGCCGCCGGACCGCCCGGCAGCGACCCCTGGCCGGAACTCGACCTCGCCGCCCGCGCGCTCACCGTACAGACGGCGGCCCTCGCACTGGCCAAGGCGGCGGAAGGGCGGCGCCGACTCGACGAGGGGGAGCGGCTGATGGTGGACGCCTGCGCGCGAATAGCGGCCCTCCCGGACGACTTGGAACGAGAGCCTCCGTCGTAGGGTGAGCTCCGCGCCACCGGGCATGCATCCGGTCATCCGGTGGCCCGTCCACGCCGTTCACGCCGAGGAGTTGAACCGCCCATGCAGTGTCCGAAGTGTCACGCGATGATGCACACCTACAACCGCAACGGTGTCCAGATAGAGCAGTGCAGCGGCTGCCGCGGCATCTTCCTCGACTACGGCGAACTGGAGGCGCTGACCCGCCTGGAGTCCCAGTACACCTCCCAGCAGTACGGCCAGGTTCCCCCGCCCGCCGCGCCGCCGGCCCCGTACCCGCCCCAGCACGTGGCCCCCGCCCCCGCCTGGGGCGCCCCGCACCACGGCGGCCACGGCCACCACCACCGCGGCGGCTTCGGCCGGATGCTCTTCTCCTCCTGAGGCGGGCAACGCGAAAGCCCCGGCCGTGAGACGGCCGGGGCTTTCGGGTGGTGCGCGATACTGGGATTGAACCAGTGACCTCTTCCGTGTCAGGGAAGCGCTCTCCCGCTGAGCTAATCGCGCGGGTACGGCACGGGGCCGCAGGTGGTGCACGTCGTACAGGTGCTGCGTGCGCGATACTGGGATTGAACCAGTGACCTCTTCCGTGTCAGGGAAGCGCTCTCCCGCTGAGCTAATCGCGCGGGGATCCTTGCGGACCAGTGGACGATACTGGGATTGAACCAGTGACCTCTTCCGTGTCAGGGAAGCGCTCTCCCGCTGAGCTAATCGTCCTTGGAGGTGGAGACGGGATTTGAACCCGTGTAGACGGCTTTGCAGGCCGTTGCCTCGCCTCTCGGCCACTCCACCATGGAGCTGCGGGGGTTCTCGGGAAGAAGACCCCCACTTCGAGCGGACGACGAGACTCGAACTCGCGACATCCACCTTGGCAAGGTGGTGCTCTACCAACTGAGCTACGTCCGCAGGTCACCGTGTTCGCTCCGGGGTTTTCCCCCTTCGCTCCCTGGCGACGTGTTGAACTCTAGCGGATTCCCGGGCCAGCTCAAAAACGCGTTTCCGCAGCGTGCTGCCGCTCGATCACCAGCGGTCACGCGACCGTCACCTCTCCGGCGCCGTCGCGTCACCGGTCATAGACTCGCAGCCGTGCACGACCTGCCTCCCATGGCCCGCTTCGGCGGCCTCCTCGCGACCGACCTCCGAGACGTCACCAGCGACCCTGGTGCCCTCGACTCCACCGGCTTCTGGGCGGTGGCCGCCGACTTCGAAGGTCGGCTCGTCTGCGCACGCTTCGGGGACATACGCCCCGATCCCGTCCCCGCTCCCGTCCCCGGCGCCTGGCACGGGCCCGGCGCCGACGAGTGGACGTCCTCGCTGGACCGCGCCGCGTACGTGGCCGGCGTCCGCCGCATCCGGGAGCACATCGCCGCCGGCGAGGTCTACCAGGCCAACCTCTGCCGCGTGATGTCCGCGCCACTGCCCGATCCCGCGGGGGCCGATGTCGACGCGCTCACCGCGCTCCTCGCGCGCGGCAACCCCGCGCCCTACGCAGGAACGATTCGGCTGCCCGCGCACGGCGTGGAGATCGCCACCGCCTCCCCGGAACTGTTCCTGCGCCGCACCGGCCGCCACGTCGAGTCCGGCCCCATCAAGGGCACCGGCCGCACCGTCGCCGACCTGCTGCCCAAGGACCACGCCGAGAACGTGATGATCGTGGACCTCGTGCGCAACGACCTCGGTCGCGTCTGCGCCACCGGCTCCGTCACCGTCCCCGAGCTGTGCGCCGTCGAGGAGCACCCGGGCCTGGTCCACCTCGTCTCCACCGTCAGCGGAGAACTCGCCGACGGCGCGGGCTGGCCCGAGCTCCTGGAGGCCACCTTCCCGCCCGGCTCCGTCACCGGGGCCCCCAAATCCTCCGCCCTGCGGATCATCGAGGCCCTGGAGACCGCCCCCCGCGGCCCCTACTGCGGCGGCATCGGCTGGGTCGACGCCGACCGGGGCGCCGCCGAGCTCGCGGTCGGCATCCGCACCTTCTGGATCGACCGCGAGGCCCCCGGCGGCCCCCGCCTGCTCTTCGGCACCGGCGCCGGCATCACCTGGGGCTCCGACCCCGACCGCGAGTGGGCGGAGACCGAGCTGAAGGCCGCCCGGCTGCTGCGGGTAGCGTCGGGGGCGCATCAGGCAACAGGACGAACGGGATCGTGAGAGGGGCCGCACGGTGAGCATCTGGCTCGACGGAGCACTTCGGGACGTGGACAGCGCGAAGGTGTCCGTCTTCGACCACGGGCTGACCGTGGGGGACGGCGTCTTCGAAACCCTCAAGGCGGAGCGGGGCCGCGCTTTCGCGCTCACCCGCCACCTGGAGCGGCTGACCCGCTCGGCCCGCGGCCTCGGCCTGCCGGACCCCGACCACGACGAGGTGCGCCGGGCCTGCGCCGCCGTACTCGAAGCCAACCCGGTGGAGCACGGGCGACTGCGCGTCACCTACACCGGCGGCCTCTCCCCGCTCGGCTCCGACCGGGGCGCGAGCGGCCCCACCCTGATCGTGGCCGTCGCCGAGTCCGTCCGCCGCCCCGACACCACGGCCGTCGTCACGGTGCCCTGGGTCCGCAACGAGCGCTCCGCCGTGGCCGGACTGAAGACCACCTCGTACGCGGAGAACGTCGTCGCCCTCGCCGCCGCCCACCGGTCCGGCGCCTCCGAGGCGCTCCTCGCCAACACTCTCGGCCGACTCTGCGAGGGCACCGGGTCGAACGTCTTCGTCGTCCTCGACGGGCAGCTGCACACCCCGCCGGTGGCCTCCGGATGCCTGGCCGGCATCACCCGCGCCCTCGTCGTCGAGTGGGCCGGCGCCAAGGAGACCGACCTGCCCTTCGAGGCCCTGGAGCAGGCCGAGGAGATCTTCCTGACGTCCTCGCTGCGCGACGTCCAGGCGGTCGTACGGATCGACGCGCGCGAGCTCGCCCCCACGCCCGGCCCGGTCACCGCCGAGGCCATGCGGATCTTCGACGCGAAGGCCGGCGCGGACCTGGATCCGTGAAACACCGGTGACGCGGGGCCGCGCGGCAGGTACAACACCAGGTGATGACCACTACCCTGCGGCCCGCACAGCCGCTCCAGCGCAACAGTGACGGCACCCGCTCGCGGACGTACGAGGTCCGGGTGAACAACCGGCGCGTCGGCTCGCTCGAACTGGCCACCCGCTCGGCGGCCCAGCCCGAGATCGGGGTGATCAGAGGACTGTGGATCGACGAGCCGGACCGGCGGCGCGGGCGCGGCACGGTCGGCGCGCTCGCCGCCGAGGAAGTGCTGCGCTCCTGGGGCTGCACGAGCATCGCCGTGTCGGTACCCGCCGACGCGGCGCCGGCGCTTCGGATGGCCGAGACCCTCGGCTACCGGGTGACCGGCCGGGTCCAGGTGAAGGAGGTGCCGGCCGAGCCCCCGGCCCTCCCGGAGGGCAGCAGCGGTCGCCCGATGAGCCAGGCCGAGTACGAAGCCTGGGTGGAGCGGGCCGTCGTGGAGTACAGCCACCACCTCGTCACCCCCGGCATGACGGCCGAGCGGGCCCTGGCCGCGTCCCGCGCCGAGCACGTCGTGCTGCTGCCGGCCGGGCGGGACACCCCCGGCGCGGCCCTCCTCCTCCTGCAGGCGCCGGACGGGGCGATCCTGGGCACCCTGTGGGTGGGGGAGCGCGACCTGCCCGGCTTCGGCCCCATCCCGTACGTCTGGGACGTCGACGTCGCCGCCGAGCACCGTCGGCAGGGGCACGGGCGGACCCTCATGCTGCTGGCCGAGCACACCGCGCTCGCCGCGGGCGCCCGCCGGCTGGGCCTGCACGTCCACGAGGACAACACCCCGGCCCGACGGCTCTACGCGTCGCTCGGCTACCGGGACACGACGGTGAACGCGAGGAAGGAACTGATCTAGCCGGCCAGCAGTCGGTCGGCGATCTCTTCGATGCGGGCCCGCAGGCCGTCCTGGCTCTTGCCGCCGTCGAGGCGTTCGCCGTCGATCACGTACGTCGGGGTGCCGGTCACGCCGATCGCCTTGCCCTCGGCCTGGTCGGCGTCGACGATCAGGATGTGCCGGCCGTCGATCAGGGCGGTGTCGAACTCCTCGACGTCCAGGCCAAGTTCGCGCGCCACGTCCAACAGCACCGACTCGCCGCGCTCGGACAGCTCCGCGGTCCTGGCCAGTACGGCCTCCGCGTACGCCCAGCCCTGCCCCTGCTCAAGGGCCTCCTCGGCGGCCTGCGCGGCGGCGAAGGCGTGCTTGTGCTTCTCCAGCGGGAAGTGGCGCAGCCGGATGTCCAGCCGGTCGCCGTAGCGGGCCCGCAGGGCGCGTACGTCGTCCAGAGCGCTGTGGCAGTCCGGGCACTGGAGTTCGCACCAGACGTCGAGGATCACGGAATCGGTCATGCCCCCAGTCTCCCAGCCCGCTCACGCGCCCACTCCTCAGGGATGAGGTCCGACCCGGAGATCCGCTCGGTCGCGGCTTTGGACCTGGCAGCCGGGGCGAGGGCCGGTGCAGGATGGATGGGGACAGATCACCCAGCCGTCGAACCGCCGGAGGACCGCATGCTCGCCGAGACCATATGTTCCGCGGTGTCCGCGGCGGGCCTGGGCATCGCCGCGCTGACCGCCTACCGCAAGAGGTTCCTGGCCGCCACGCGGATCGCCGCGTACTCGCTGGTGCCCGTCGCCCTCGTGATGACCGGTGTCGTGGATTGGGTGTCCGGGATCGTCTTCAAGCCGACCGTCTGGATCGGCTTCGGACTCCTGGGCGTGGCCTGGCTGCTCTTCCTCACCACCCGTGCCGTCGAGCGCCGGGGCCTCGGCAAGAAGGCCGGAAGGGCCCCCGAGGCCGTCGCCCCGGCCGCCTCCGCGCCTTCCCTCGGTGCCGGCACCGCCTCCCGCCCGCAGAACACGGCGGGCCAGAAGCCGACGGCCGCGGGCGCCGGGGACGATTTCTCCGACATCGAGGCCATCCTCAAGAAGCACGGCATCTGACCGGAGGTCCCGGAATCGGGCCGTGATCCACGAGATCGGGCGAACTGCCTGGCGGATATTGGCGTGTTGAAGGGCGGTCGCCGGCGCGCTGCGCCATCATCGCCCCGACATGCTCGAGACATCGCAGGGTGAGCCGTCGGTTCCCGCGCCGGTCCCCGCCCCCGTTGCCGAGGAGCCGAGAGGCTGCCTCTTCGCCCTGTCCCAGCCGCCCCTGATGATCTTCCTGACGGTGATCGGGGTCCTACTGCTCCTCGCCGCCGTACACGACCTCTTCATGCTCTGACGGCCCCGCGTCGGCTCCCTTGCGCCGGGCCCGGTACGCCGCCACGTGCAGCCTGTTCCCGCAGGTCCGGCTGTCGCAGTAGCGCCGCGAGCGGTTCCGAGAGAGGTCCACGAACGCGCGCCGGCAGTCCGGGGCCTCGCACCGGCGCAGCCGCTCCTGCTCGCCGGAGACCACGATGAAGGCCAGTGCCATGCCGCCGTCGGCCGCCAGGTGGTCGCCCACCGAGGCGCCCGGCGCGAAGTAGTGCACGTGCCAGTCGTAGCCGTCGTGGTCGGTCAGCTGCGGGGTGGTGCCCGCCGTGGCCACGAGCTCGTTGATCAGGGTGGACGCGGCGCGCGGGCTCGCCGCGGCGAAGACCTGCGCGAACTTGCTGCGCACCGTACGCACGCCCGCGAGGTCGCGGGCGCCGAGTTCGCCGACGTCGCTGATCGCGTACTCCTGGACGAACGCGCGCAGCGCGGCGATGTCCGCGAGCCCGTCGGGCTGGTCCGACTCGGCCGCGGTGTTCACCAGCGCGACGACGACGTCGAGCGCGCGACGGGTGTCGTGGGGGATCTGCACGGGGTCTCCCTCAGGGGCCGGGCCTGCGGCGACGACCTGTGCCGCCGCTGGGGGCCGACTCTAGCGGGTCACTCCAACGCGCACGGGCGCCGTCCACGCGGGTGGCTTCCGCGAGAACAGCGCCGGCACGTCCGTATGTGGTTGTCCGACACGCACCGTCGCCCCGAGTCGGACGGTGTCGTGCGGGTGTAGGCCTGGCTCAGCTTTCCGCCAGGATGTGGGAGAGCTCCTTGTCGAGGTCGAAGTGCCGGTGCTCGGTCCCGGGTGGGACCGCGGCATCCGTCCGCTTGAGGAATGACTCCAGTGCTCGGGCTGGTGCTTCGAGCAGTGCTTCTCCCTCCGGTGAGCTCAGGGCGATGCAGACGACGCCCTGACCGTGGCTGCGGGACGGCCAGACGCGGACGTCGCCGGTACCGGTGGGCCGGTGGAGGCCCTCCGCCAGGAGGTCGCGGGCGAATACCCATTCGACCGTCTCCTCGGCGCCGGTGTGGAAGGTGGCGTGCACGGCGTAGGGGTCGGCCGTGTCATACCGCAGGCCCGCGGGAACAGGCAGTGAGGACTCGCTCGACACAACGAGGCGCAGGTGCAGCTCGCAGCTGACCGTGGTGTTCATAAGCGCCAGGGCCTTTCGCTCAGTGTGCGCTCGGGGATTCGCACGTCGGCGAAATCGACATGCCACCTACGGTGCCGTTGTAAACCCCTCTGACCGTTTTGCGGACCTCTGGGTCCCTCGGACGGCGGATCCAAAGCGCCATTCCCATGTGCTTCCGGCTGTGCTTCCGACTCGGGTAGATTCGAGGTCATGAATACGGGGAGTGACCACGGGACCAACGAGCCCGCCGAGGCGACCGGAGCCGACGCGGGCGCCGAGGAGGCGCCGCACGTGTCGAAGGCGCCCGCCTTCATCAAGGCCCGCCGCAGCCTGCACCTGAGCTGGCAGGTCGGCGTCTTCATCGTCGGCCTGGCCGTCATCGGCGCCGGCGTCGCGATGCTCGTGCTGCCCGGCCCCGGCTGGGTGGCGATCTTCGCGGGCCTGGCGATCTGGGCCACCGAGTTCGCCTGGGCCCACCTCGTGCTGCGCTGGACCAAGCGCAAGGTCACCGAGGCCGCTCAGAAGGCGCTCGACCCGAAGGTCCGCCGCCGCAACATCATCCTGACCACCGTCGGCCTCGTCATCGCGGGCGCGCTGATCGGCTTCTACCTGTGGAAGTACGGGCTCGTCCTGCCCTGGAACATCAAGGACCAGTGATGGTCAAGGAGCACCGCTGACATGCGGTAATGTTTGCGGTGCGTCCGGGCGATTAGCTCAGTGGGAGAGCACTTCGTTCACACCGAAGGGGTCACTGGTTCGAACCCAGTATCGCCCACCCGGACCAGAGGCCCGGAGACTTTCACAGTCTCCGGGCCTCTGGCGTTCAGCCGAGTCCGGCGATCACGTCCCGCAGGCGGCGGGCGTCGCGCAGCCGCTTCTCGTACGTCGCCCCCACCGCCAGCAGCAGCAGTCCCGCCAGCGCCGGCGGCACCCAGCGCGGCAGCGCCCCCGCCACCTGCACCACGTACGGGGCCAGCTCGTGCAGCGCCACCACCGCCAGCACCGCGCCGCCCAGCAGCAGCGGGGCCTGGAGCCGGCGCCGGGCGCCCGCCAGGGTCACGGCCAGCGCGGCCACGCCCAGCAGGAGCGGGCGCACCCAGTCCGGATCACCCCAGGCCGCCAACAGGCTCGGCACCAGGGTCGCGGACAGCCCGGGGCCGTACGCCGTCCACGAAGAGGCCGAGGGGTCCTTGCGCCGCCGCAGCAGGCCCACCGCCAGGGCGGGCAGCGTCACCGGGAGGGTGTACGCCTCCGGCGCCGTGACCCCGGAATCGGCCAGCCGGACCCACGTCGCCGCCACGAACAGCGCCCCCGCCGCCCAGCCCAGTACGCGCCGCTCCGGCCGTACCGCCGCCCCCGCGCAGACCACCCCGAGCAGTGCCAGGACCAGGGCCAGTGTCCCGGCCCGGCCGGCCGACAGGGTCACCGCCAGGGCGCCGGCCGCGCCCGCCGCGATCTCCGCGGGCAGCCGGGCGCCGCCGAGCCGCGGCCCGAGCGCCGCCACCCCGGCCGGGACCGCGAGCACCGGGAGCGCCCACCACACCACCGCCAGGTCCGTGAGGGCCGCCGCGGCCACCAGCAGCCCCGTCGTGTAACCGACGGCGCACGCCGCCGCCCCGGCGCGGGCCCAGCGCGCGGCGGGCCCGTACGCCGCCGCGACCGCGCCGAGCGCGCCCAGCAGCCCCCACACCGCGAAGGTCGCCAGCCGGCCGTCCAGCGCGCCCAGGGACACGTTCGCGGCCCCGACCAGCGCGCACACGCCGGCCGCGATAGCGGTCCCGCGCGCCGGGGACCGCAGCGCGAGCAGCCCGGCCGCCGCCGTCACCGCCAGCTGCGCGGCGAACACCATCGCCACCGGGAAGCCCAGCAGCACCGGAGCCGTGAACAGCCCCGCCCAGGCGAGGACCGCCGCCACCGCCGCCGGCTCCGGCCGGGACAGCACCCGCGACAGCCACCAGGCGGCCCCCGCCGTCAGCAGCAGGCCCACCGTGACGGCCGCCCCCGCCCCGTACGGATCCGCGGCCGGGGTCGTCGCGGCCCACACCTCGTCCAGCACCCGGACCCGGCCCAGCAGCGCCGGAGCCACCGCCAACCACCCGGCCGCCGCCGTCAGGGCGCCCACCACCGCGCCGGCCCGGCCCAGCCCCCGCCGGACCTGCGCCGGGAGCCCGTGGACCCGTACGGTCGCCAGCAGGGGCAGCGCCACCAGCAGGTGCACCACCACCGACCAGGCGGGATCGAGTTCCGGTCGGGACACGCCGCCCAGGGCCACCACCGCCAGGAGCCCGCCCACCAGCGCCGCGACCCAGGCGCGCGGCTCCCGCCAGGCCACGGCCACCGCGAGGGCCGCGCCCGCCAGCAGCAGCGCCGACGGGGGCCACGCCTCCGACGCCGAGGCCGCCGACCAGGACTCGGACACCCCGATCAGCAGCGCGGCCGCGGCCGAAACGGCGGCGGGGAGCCCGGCCCACCGCAGCCGCAGCGCGAGCGCCGCGTCCAGTGCGGCCGTCGCCAGCAGCGCCCAGGCGAGCTCCAGCGGGTCCGCCTGCGCGGCCAGGGCCGCGAGCGGCAGCGGGAGCTGGGCCGCCAGAACCGCCGCCGGCAGCGGGATGCGCAGTGCGCGCAGGGCCATCCCGTACCCGGCCCAAACGGCGGCCAGCACCGCGGCCGCCCCCGCCGCGTACGCCCGGGGATCGACGTCCGGCCGGCCGACCGCGTACAGCGCGTACGCGTCCAGCACCGTCAGCAGCAGCCCCACCGCCGCGACCGACTCCGCCGTCGAGCGCAGCCCACGGCGCAGCAGCCACGCGGGCGCGGCCAACGCCGCCGCCGTCACCGCGCCGAGCACCACCGCGCGGCCGGCGATCCCGAGCGAGCCCCAGCTCACCAGCGTGAACGCCAGCGCGGCCACCGCCAGCAGGACGGCGCCGAGGGTGAGCAGCACGTTCTGCGCGCTCGGAGCGGAGGCGTCGTTCGCGGGCCCGGCCGGCGAGCCGGCCACCAGGGCGGGGGGCGCCTGCATCGGCCCGGCTGCGTGCAGCAGCCGCAGCAGCCAGTCCCTGCGGGCCAGCAAGTACTGCCGGCGGGTGTCCAGTTGAGTCAACTCGCGGTCGATGAGCGCCAGCTCTTCGGTCGGTGACAGGGGCGTGTTCATATCCGGAGTGTGGCGGCGGTCACGTGGTCAGAACATGGGTGTGCGTACTCAGATGTGCCCTGAGTACGTACGAAGCGGGCCCACGCGAACCCGACGCGCGCCACACTGGATCCATGGACCGCAGCCACCGGGACCGCTGGAACCGCTACCGATTCCGCAGTGTGTGGGACCTCGACGCCCCGCCCGCGCGGGTCTTCGCCGTACTGGAACTCCCCGGCGAGTACCCGCGGTGGTGGCCCCAGATCCGCCACGTCGAGGAGCTCGACGAGCGCAGCGGCACCGCCACCATCCGCTCGGCCCTGCCGTACTCCCTCCACGTCACCGCCACCCGGCTCCTGCACGACCCGCGGCGGGGACTCCTGGAGGTGGCCCTGCGCGGCGATCTCGACGGTTGGGCGCGGTGGACCGTACGGCCGCGCGGTCGGGCGACCGGCGCCCCGCGCACCCGGGCACTGTACGAGCAGGAGGTCGAGGTGCGGCTGCCGCTGATGCGGCTGCTCGCGCTGCCGGGGAGGCCGGTGTTCCGGCTCAACCACGCCCTGATGATGCGGGCCGGGCGACGCGGTCTTGCGGCCCGGCTGGCCCGCTCACCGGAAGCGGTTTGAACCAGCCCCAAGGCTTCTGTATTGTTCAGTGCGTTCCCGGGCGATTAGCTCAGCGGGAGAGCACTTCGTTCACACCGAAGGGGTCACTGGTTCGATCCCAGTATCGCCCACCGGGACAGGCCGGTCCGTCTTACGACGGACCGGCCTTCCGCATTTCACGGACGTGACCGCCACAGCACTAGGCCGCCGTCGACAGGTCCGGCCGCAACGGCCAGTGCGGGTCCACCGGCTCCGGCGTGCCCTGGCGCGCGAACCACGCCTGCAGGCCGCGCGCCTGTGCCGCGTGCCACACCGCCTGCAGCGTGTGCAGTTCGGCCGGGGTCAGCCGCTCCAGGCGCGCCGCGAACCGGCGGCCCACCGCCCGTACGAGCTCCAGCGAGGCCTGCGCGTCGGCCGCCGCGTCGTGGGCGCCCTCCAGCTCTATCCCGTAGTGCGCGCACAGGTCCGTCAGCGTCCGGCGGCCCTTGCGGTACCGGTCCAGATGCTTGTCCAGCACCCGGGGATCCAGCACCGTCAGCGGCCGGTTGTCCAGGTACCGGGCCAGCGAGGACGCCCGGTGCCGGCGCAACTCCCGGTCCAGCAACGTCAGATCGAACGGCGCGTTCATCACCACCACCGGGCGGCCCGCCACCTGCTGCTCCCCGAGCGCCCGGGCTATCTCCTCCACCACCGGGGCCGGCCAGCGGCCGTGGAGTTGCAGGTGCTCGTCGGTGAGGCCGTGCACTTCCGTGGCGCCCGGGGGCACCGGAATCCCGGGATTGACCAGCCAGCGCGTGGTGCGGACCCGGCCGCCCGCACACTCCTGGACGATGAGCGCGGCGGACACGATCCGGTCCTGCTCGACGTCCACCCCGGTCGTCTCGGTGTCAAATGCGGCCAGCGGGCCCTCGTACCAGCGTGTCATGGCGAACTCCTCGTCCACGGTCGGCAGATGGCGGCGCCCGGATCACGCCGTCCTTGCCCGAATCGGTGATACCCGGGCTGTTTGCCGCGTACGCCGTTTGCGGGAACCCGGGTGCGGAGACAACACCCCTGGGGGGCCGTACACATGACCGGTCATCACCCCACCCACCAGACACGGCAGAGCCCGGAAGGCATGGGGAGCCGGCCATGGCGCTCGCGCAGCCCGAACCGAGCGGGGTGCCGGCGTTGCAGATCGATCCGCGCACCGGAGAGCCGGGCGCAGCGCGGAACGGACCGCTGCGCGGCACGCTCGCCACCACCGCCTGCATGGAGACCCTTCAGGTGGGATACCTGCACGCCGTCGCCGCGGCGGCCGGTTGCTCGCTCTCGCAGCCCTTTCCCGACAACGGCATCGACTGGCACGTCAGCCACGGCGCCCCCGAACACGTCGTAGACGACGAGGTCACCATCAAGGTGCAGTTGAAGGCGACGTACCAGATACCGCCGAGGCCGGCCGGGCCCACGTTCGCCTTCACGCTCGACAACGAACACCTGGTGAAACTGGCCCGCACCCCGGTCGCCGTCCACAAGATCCTCGTCGTGATGCTCGTCCCGCGCGAGCGCGACCAGTGGCTCGCCGCCGGCCACGACCGGCTCGACCTGCGGCACTGCTGCTACTGGACCAACCTCGCGGGACACCCCGTGACCGGCCGGCGCCGGACCACCGTACGGATCCCGACCACGCGGATCTTCGACGACCGCGCGCTGTGCGAGATCATGACCCGGGTCGGGTCGGGAGGGACACCCTGATGCACTGGAACCCGCCGCACCTCGAACCGCTGCCGCCCCCGGAGTTCGCGGACCCGGCCGTGCCCGACCCCGGGGAGGTCGACCCCGCGGTGCTGGGCGCGCTCCTGCACCGGCACGGCTGGTTGCGGCGCGGCGGGGCCGCCGGACGCTACGGGCGTTGGACGCCGCCGGCCGCCGCCCACCGCGCGGGCGGCTCCGGTACGAGCCTGCTCGTACCGGAGAACAGCGCCTTCCCCGACTGCGCGGACCTGCTGGAAGAGGCGCTCACGGCGCTCTCGCGCAGCGGGCTGCCCTCGGCGCGGGAGGTGCTGTACGGGCTGAGCGTGCCCAGCGACGAGATCCGCTGGGAGCGGGAGATCCCCCAGGGACCGCAGCGCCTCCAGGGCGAGGCCGACTGGACGGCGCAGGAGCAACTGCGCTCGGCGGCCCGGCGGGTGCTGATGGCAGGCGCCCTGGCGGACAGGGCACGGGCCGGCTACTACGGGGCCCGCCACCGCGGACAGGCCGAACGGGCGCTGGACGGGGTGCTGGTGGGGCCCTCGCCGGGCGGCCGCCGACTCACCGCGTACGTCCCCGTGGACGGGGGTCGGGGCACGGTGAAGCGGTTGCACCACGCCCTGCACGCGGCCCGCGAGGCCGTGGACTACCGGCGGGCCACCGGCGGCATGGAGGCCTTCGACGCGGCGGTGGAGGCGGGGGTCAGCCGGGAGCTCGCGGACGGGCTCATCGCGCTGGTCCGGGGCTCGGAGGGAGCACGGATCACGCTCGCGTGGGCGCCCGCCGCGGGGGTCCCGGCGGGGTGCGCGGCGCGGCCCGAGCCGGTGGAGTTCTCCCCGGGCGACCTCCTGGTACTGCGGGAGGCCGCGGCCCGCTACACCCGGGACGAGCCCGCGGTCACGGTGCGGGTGGTGGGCACGGTCGTACGCATGCGGCGCTCCGCGCCGGGCGGCGGCGGGACGGTACGGCTGCGGGTCCTCGCCGGGGCGGAGGTCTCGTCGATCCGGGCGGAGCTGGACGAGGAGGCGTACCGGGTGGCGGGCCACGCGCACCTGGTGGGCCTGCCGATCAAGCTGACCGGGCGACTCCACCGCCGGGGCGGCTTCCGCCGCCTGACACACGCGGCCGGTGTGACCCCTGTCCCGCTGGACGAGGTCGAGCGCGACCGGCTGATGAAGTCCCTGGACACGACGTTCGACCCGACGGACGACTAGGGCCTGTCGTCCTTGACGGCCACGGGACGGGGGACTGCCCGCTCACTTCCGTCGTACGGATGACCCGGTGCGGGAGAAGGAGGCCATCCGCAGGCCCGGGGCGGGGGAGAAGTCCGCGCCGCGGGTGAATCCCAGGCGCTCGTAGAGGGCGACCGCGGGGGTGTTGTCCGCCCCCGTCGTCACCGTGGCGGTGCGGTCGGCCGGTACGTGGCCCAGCAGCAGCGACGCGATGCCCCGGCGGAACCAGGCCGGGTCCACGCAGAGCCGGTCGACGCACACGCTGCCGTCGGCCTCTTCCGCCCAGGCGAGGAAGCCGGCGATCTCCCCGCCCTCGCAGACGGCACCGACCCAGTTCAGCTCCTGCGCCCGCATTTCCGCGAGGCTCTCGCGCAGCGCCGGGATCCCGTCGAAGCCGATGAGCTCCGCCTCCACCGCGTACGCGGCGCGCCCGATCCGGTGCACGGCGGCCGCGGTGACATCGTCGGCGAGGTCCAGCGGGCGTATCTGCGGGCTCGGCATACGGACCACGCTACCGTCGCCGCGGCCACAGCCGGCGCGGGCCCGGGCCGGGGCTTGGGGTGGGGCGGGGCCCCTCCGGGGCGGGGAGATCCGCCCAGCCGGTAACCGTTTAGCGGCGCGGCCACTCCGCTCGGTACGATTCAGGCGCGCAGCGTTCGCTCGCGCACCCCCTGAGTCAGGAGAGACCGGTGTCAGACGTCCGTGTGATCATCCAACGCGATTCCGAGCGGGACGAGCGCGTGGTGGCCACGGGCACTACGGCGGCGGAGCTCTTCGTCGGCGAGCGCACCATCGTCGCCGCGCGTGTCGCCGGCGAGCTCAAGGACCTCAGCTACGAGGTGAAGGACGGCGAGACCGTCGAGCCGGTGGAGATCTCCTCCGAGGACGGCCTGAACATCCTTCGCCACTCGACCGCGCACGTCATGGCGCAGGCCGTGCAGGAGCTGTTCCCCGAGGCCAAGCTGGGCATCGGCCCGCCGGTTCGTGACGGCTTCTACTACGACTTCGACGTGGCCCGGCCCTTCACCCCGGAGGATCTGAAGGCCGTCGAGAAGAAGATGCAGGAGATCCAGAAGCGCGGGCAGCGGTTCGCGCGGCGCGTGGTCACCGACGAGGCGGCCCGCGAGGAGCTCGCGGACGAGCCGTACAAGCTGGAGCTCATCGGCATCAAGGGTTCGGCCTCGACCGACGACGGCGCGAACGTCGAGGTGGGCGGCGGCGAGCTGACCATCTACGACAACCTTGACGCGAAGACCGGCGAGCTGTGCTGGAAGGACCTGTGTCGCGGTCCGCACCTGCCGACCACCCGGAACATCCCGGCGTTCAAGCTGATGCGCAACGCGGCGGCCTACTGGCGCGGCAGCGAGAAGAACCCGATGCTCCAGCGCATCTACGGCACCGCGTGGCCGTCGAAGGAGGAGCTGAAGGCCCACCTCGACTTCCTCGCCGAGGCCGAGAAGCGCGACCACCGCAAGCTCGGCAACGAGCTGGACCTCTTCTCCATCCCGGACGAGATCGGCTCCGGCCTCGCCGTCTTCCACCCGCGCGGCGGCATCATCCGCCGGACCATGGAGGACTACTCGCGCCGCCGGCACGAGGAAGAGGGCTACGAGTTCGTCTACTCCCCGCACGCCACCAAGGGCGCCCTCTTCGAGAAGAGCGGTCACCTGGACTGGTACGCGGAGGGCATGTACCCCCCCATGCAGCTCGACGGTGGTACCGACTACTACCTCAAGCCCATGAACTGCCCGATGCACAACCTGATCTTCGACGCGCGCGGCCGCTCCTACCGCGAACTGCCGCTGCGCCTGTTCGAGTTCGGCACCGTGTACCGGTACGAGAAGTCGGGCGTCGTGCACGGCCTGACCCGCGCCCGGGGCTTCACCCAGGACGACGCGCACATCTACTGCACCCGTGAGCAGATGGCGGAGGAGCTCGACCGCACGCTCACCTTCGTGCTGAACCTGCTGCGCGACTACGGTCTGACCGACTTCTACCTGGAGCTGTCCACCAAGGACCCGGAGAAGTTCGTCGGTTCGGACGAGGTGTGGGAGGAGGCCACCGCCGTCCTCCAGCAGGTCGCCGAGAAGCAGGGCCTGCCCCTGACCCCCGACCCGGGCGGCGCGGCCTTCTACGGCCCGAAGATCTCCGTGCAGGCGCGCGACGCCATCGGCCGTACCTGGCAGATGTCCACCGTCCAGCTCGACTTCAACCTGCCCGAGCGCTTCAACCTCGAGTACACCGCCCCGGACGGCTCGCGCCAGCGCCCGGTCATGATCCACCGCGCGCTCTTCGGCTCGATCGAGCGGTTCTTCGCCGTGCTGCTGGAGCACTACGCGGGCGCCATGCCGCCGTGGCTGGCCCCGGTCCAGGCGGTCGGCATCCCGATCGGCGACGGGCACGTCGAGTACCTGCAGGAGTTCGCCGCGGCGGCGAAGAAGCAGGGTCTGCGGGTCGAGGTGGACGCCTCCTCCGACCGCATGCAGAAGAAGATCCGCAACCACCAGAAGCTCAAGGTCCCCTTCATGATCATCGTCGGTGACGAGGACATGGCCGCGGGCACCGTGTCCTTCCGCTACCGCGACGGTTCGCAGGAGAACGGCATCCCGAAGGACGAGGCGCTGGCCAAGCTGGCCAAGGTCGTCGCGGACCGCGTCCAGGTCTGATCCTCAGGGTGGGGCCCCCGGGAAGTGATCACTTTCCGGGGGCCTTCTCCGTCCGTACCGGCAAGGTCATATGCTTGCCGCCATGACGAGTGAGCCGGAGCAGCAGAACGGCGTTGGCACGCATGACGGGTTCCAGCGCCTGTGGACCCCGCATCGGATGGCCTACATCCAGGGCGAGAACAAGCCCACCGGCCCCGAGGCCGGCGACGGGTGTCCCTTCTGCGGGATTCCGGAGATGTCCGACGAGGACGGGCTGGTCGTCGCCCGCGGCAAGCACGTCTACGCGGTGCTCAACCTCTACCCGTACAACGGCGGCCACCTCATGGTCGTCCCGTACCGGCACGTCGCCGACTACACCGATCTGGACTCCCTGGAGACCGCCGAGCTGGCGGACCTCACCAAGCGGGCCATGGTCGCGCTGCGCAAGGCGTCCGGGGCACACGGATTCAACATCGGCATGAACCAGGGCAGCGCCGCCGGTGCCGGCATCGCCGCGCACCTGCACCAGCACATCGTGCCCCGCTGGGGCGGGGACACGAACTTCATGCCGATCGTCGGTCACACCCGCGTCCTGCCGCAGCTCCTCGCGGACACCCGGCAGATGCTCGCGGACGCCTGGCCCACGGGCTGATCAGGCGGCGCGGGCCGCGCGCCACTCCTCCAGTACACCCTCGACGTCGAACTCGGTCAGGTTCAGCGGCGGCCCCGGCGCCGGCATGCGCAGGGCCGCGGCGATCTTCTCGTTGACCTCGGTGAGGATCGCCCGGACCTGGCGCTCGGACCGGGCAGCACGGGCCGCCTCCAGCGCGTCCTCGGCCTCCTTGCGCAGCGCGAGGGCCGGCGGCAGGGCGGCGAAGCCCTCGCGGTGCATCTTGCCCTTGATCCACCACAGCTCGTCGTACGGCGCGTCGAGCGAGGCCAGCGGCTTGCCGAAGCCCGGCAGCTCCTCGAACTCGCCGCGATCGGCGGCCTCCCTGATCTGCCGGTCCACCCACGACTCGATGTCGACGCCAGGCGGTTTGCGCTCGGTCACGGTGCCCCCTCGGGGATGCGACGGCCTCGGTGGCTCCAGCCTACCCAGGCCACCCCGCCCGGCACGGGCCCGCGTAGGGTCGGTGACCATGATCACGCGATTCGGCGACGAGTTCCTGTCCGAGGCGGAGCTCCACGCGGCCTGGGGCGCCGCGCAGCTGCAGGCCCTGACCGACTTCCTGACCGAGGGGCCCTGGACGGCGGACCTGGAAGCCTGCCTGTACCGCCAGGGCGGCCTCGCGCTGCGGGTCTCGGTCCTGGGCACCTATGACTCGGACGAGCAGTCGTGGATGTGGGGCTGGGCCAACCCGGGTCTGCGCGGCACCGAAGCCGTCGCCCTGGCGGCCGCGGTGGAGCGTTACGGACGGGCCCGTGGCATAGCCGAGTTCACCGAGGAGACCCTGGACCTGTCGGGCTTCCCCGACCCGCGGATCGCGGCGGAGACCCTGGCCTTCGCCGGCATGGGCGTGGCCGAGGCCCCCGGCTACATCGGCGTCGAGGCGGGACCCGGCACGCGGGTGTACTTCCTGCCGGACGACCCGCAGGTCCCCCGGGCCCCACTGGATCCGGTCTCCCTGCCGCGGACCCTCGTCACCGGGGCCTCGCTGATCGGCCATGCCCCCCGCCGCGTCGTCACCGGGTACTTCGACCATCACGGTGTTCCGGTGCACGAGACCGGGGACCGGGTCACGGCCGAGCTGCCCGGCGGGGGCGCGGCGCGGATCGACTTCGACGCGCTCGGCCGCATCGCGGAAGTGAGCCTCACCGCGCGGCCCTGACCCGCCGGGCCGCCGGCCGTCGGCCCCGTCGCCGCCGGCCTGCTCCCGCTACGCGTCGTAGACGTCCGCCTTGCGCGGGGCCGGCTCCTGGATGAGGCCGCTCATGATCGAGGATCGGTTGGTGAAGCGGTCGGTGTCGACGCCGTTCTCTTCGAGGACCCGGAAGGTCGCGGCGTGGACCGCGCGCAGCACCGGGGCCACCGTGCGCAGGGCGTCGTCGGCCATGAAGCGGTGGCGCCACATCGAGCCGGCCCACACGTGCCGGATGCCGAAGGGCTCGGGCAGGACCAGTTTGCCGCCGAAGTAGTCCAGGAGCGGCGGGAACCAGGTCAGGGGGGCGCGGACGGCGAGGCGTACGACCTCGCCGGCGTCCACCAGCGGCTGCGGGCGCTCGACCGTCTCCCAGAAGCGGATGCTCTTGGGGACCTCTATCACGGGCGCCTTCGACTTGGTCGTGAACAGGCCGTGTACGGGCCCCAGCGCGTGCGCGGTGACGTCCACGCGCAGCGTCTTGTAGAGCACGGTGACGGTGACCAGCATGTTGATGACGAGCTGGCCGTCCCAGAGCGGGTACTGGATGCCCAGGTAGTGCCGGTTGCCGGAGCTGAACTGCTGCTCGTTGCAGATCCGGGTGATCTCGTGCGGCTTGATCAGGAAGTTGTCGATGTTCTCACCGGCGGGGCGGGCCACTTCGGCGGCGCCCTCGCCGATCGGCGTGACGATCCAGTGCTGGATCGCGGCCGTGGGGAAGCCCCCGGTGTGCAGCGGGCCGCGCTCCAGCTTGCGGAGCTCGGTGTCGATCGCCCGTATGACGTCCCAGCTGCGGAAGGGGTGGATCTCGGCGCCCTCCGTCATGGGCGTGAGCTCCTCGGCCATCTGCCAGCTGCCCCAGCGGGTGCCCATGCCGAGGATGCCCTTGGGGCCCGCGTAGAAGACCTGGTTGCTGCGGTCCTCCGCGGTCAGTTTGGCCAGCTGGTGGCGCAGGTCCTCGCGGGCCTTCTCGTCGGGGTTGCCGGGCACCGCCTCCGGGATCTTCGCGCCGACCCCGTCACCCGCCAGCAGCCCGTCCCAGCGGGCGCGCAGGTCGGCGGCGGTGGACTCGCACAGCCGGCGGGCGAGCAGCCAGCCCAGGGCCGGGGCGATCACCATGCCCCGCAGGTAGAGGCCGAGGAAGCCGGTGAGGGGCAGTCGGAACATCAGTACCGCCACCACGACGGCGATGCCGACCAGCACCGCCGTGCCCATCCAGGAGGCGCGCTTGCCCTCGCCGGCGGCCAGGGTCTTGCGGAGCTGGAAGAGCCCCAGCCACAGCAGCAGGCCCGGCAGGAACAGCACACCACAGACCAGCATGATCAGCCGGAGCTTGCGGTCGCGCTCCTTGCGGATGCGGGTGGCGGCCAGGCAGTGCTCGACGACCGTCTGCGGGTCGGCCCCGAAGGACTGGATGAGCGGCTTGCGCGTGGAGGCGAGCGTGCGGGCCTCGACGGCGCGGCAGAAGGCCTCGCCGAGGTTGGGCTCGAAGAGGGATATCTTGCCCGGTTTGACCGTGGCGGGGTGGTTCTCGCTGTTGGCGGTGAGTATCGCTGCGAGTTTGGTGTCCCCGCCGCCGTCGCGGTAGGCGGCCGAGGCCAGGGCGTTGGTCGCCGCCGTCTGCCCGCCACCGCCTTGGAGAGGAATCTGCGCTCCGGGCCTGAAGTCGAATCCGTCGTCCGCCACCGCTGCCCCCATCGCTGTGCGTTCGTGCTCTTTGGTGCGCCGACGAGCCTATCGGCGGATCTCGCCCCATGGTCATGGGACAGGGAAATGCCGCCCACCGCAAGCTGGTTGGCGGGCGGCCACTCCCGACGCTATGTCAGTCAGCTTCCCTTCTCGGCCTGTTCGCGCACCTTGTCCGCGATCTGGGGCGGCATCGGCTCGTGCCGGGCGTAGGCCCGGGCGAAGCGGCCCGTGCCGTGCGAGACGGAGCGCAGCTCCACGGCGTACCGGCCGATCTCGATCTCCGGGATCTCGGCGCGGACCCGGGTGCGCCCGGGACCCGCCTGGTCGCTGCCGACGACACGGCCGCGACGGCCCGCGAGGTCGCTCATGACCGGGCCCACGTACTCGTCCGGGACCAGGACGGCGAGCTCGGCGACCGGTTCGAGCAGGTCGATGCGGGCCTCCGCGGCGGCCTCGCGCAGGGCCAGCGCCCCGGCCGTCTGGAAGGCCGCGTCGGAGGAGTCCACCGAGTGCGCCTTGCCGTCGAGGAGGGTGATGCGCACGTCGACCAGCGGATAGCCCGCGGCGACCCCGCGCGCGGCCTGCGCGCGTACGCCCTTCTCCACGGACGGGATGAACTGGCGCGGCACCGCGCCGCCGACCACCTTGTCCACGAATTCGATGCCGCTGCCCGGCGGGAGCGGCTCGACCTCGATCTCGCAGATCGCGAACTGGCCGTGGCCGCCGGACTGTTTGACGTGCCGGCCGCGCCCGGCGGCCTTGCCGCCGAAGGTCTCGCGGAGGCTGACCTTGTGCGGTACGGCGTCGACCTGGACGCCGTACCGGGTGCGCAGCCGCTCCAGGGCGAGGTCCTGGTGGGCCTCGCCCAGGCACCACAGCACGACCTGGTGGGTGTGCGGGTTCTGCTCCAGCCGCATCGTCGGGTCCTCGGCGACCAGCCGGGCCAGGCCCTGGGAGAGCTTGTCCTCGTCGGCCTTGCTGTGCGCCTCGATGGCGAGGGGCAGCAGCGGGTCGGGCATGGCCCAGGGCTCCATCAGGAGCGGGTCGTCCTTGGCGGAGAGGGTGTCGCCGGTCTCCGCGCGGGTGAGTTTGGCCACGCAGGCCAGATCGCCGGCGATGCAGTGGTTCAGGGTGCGCTGCTGTTTGCCGAAGGGGGAGCTGAGCGCGCCGATCTTCTCGTCGACATCGTGGTCCTCGTGGCCCCGGTCGGCCAGACCGTGACCGCTGACGTGGACGGTCTCCTCGGGGCGCAGGGTGCCGGAGAAGACGCGGACGAGGGAGACGCGGCCGACGTACGGGTCGGAGGAGGTCTTGACCACCTCGGCGACCAGCGGGCCGTCCGGGTCGCAGGTGACGGCGGGGCGGGGGGAGCCGTCGGGGGTGGTGACGTTCACGGCGGGGCGTTCCGGGGGAGTGGGGAAGCCGCCGGTGATCAGTTCCAGGAGTTCCACGGTGCCCAGGCCCTGCTTGGCTCCGTCCGCGGCGGGAGCCGCCATCAGGACGGGGTGGAAGGTGCCGCGGGCGACGGCGCGCTCCAGGTCGTCCACGAGGGTCTTGAGGTCGATGTCCTCACCGCCGAGGTAGCGGTCCATGAGGCTCTCGTCCTCGCTCTCGGCGATGATCCCCTCGATGAGGCGGGACCGGGCGGCGCCGATGACGGCGAGCTCGGCCGGGTCCGGGTCGCGCTCCACGCGCGCGCCGGAGGAGTACTCGTACACGCGCTGGGAGAGCAGGCCGAGCAGGCCGGTCACGGGGGCGTGGCCATCGGCGCCCGCGGGGCCGTGCAGGGGGAGGTAGAGGGGGATGACGGCGTCGGGATCGTCGGCGCCGAAGATCTCGCCGCAGACGGTCGTCATCTGGTCGTAGTCGGAGCGGGCGGCCTCCAGGTGGGTGACGACGATGGCGCGCGGCATGCCCACGGCCTCGCACTCGTCCCAGACCATGCGGGTGGCCCCGTCCACGCCGTCGGAGGCGGAGACGACGAAAAGGGCCGCGTCCGCGGCGCGCAGACCGGCCCTGAGCTCACCGACGAAGTCGGCGTATCCGGGGGTGTCCAGGATGTTGATCTTGATTCCGCCCCATTCGACGGGGACGAGGGAGAGCTGGACGGAGCGTTGTCGGCGGTGCTCGATCTCGTCGTAGTCGGAGACGGTCCCGCCGTCTTCGACCCGGCCCGCCCGGTTGACCGCTCCGGAGGTCAGGGCGAGGGCTTCGACCAGCGTGGTCTTGCCGGATCCGCTGTGGCCGACCAGCACGACGTTCCGTACGGACGACGGCCGGTCGGCCGTCAGTGCCCTGCCGGCGGCTCCGGCTTGGTGTGATGTGGCTCCCATGATTCTCGTGCCTCCCGGTGGTGACGGTGAGGAGGTGGGTGTCCTTTGAGCTTTGCACCGCTGTCACACCGCGTCCATACGTCGTACCGCGGACGGCCCGGCAGGCGGCCCGGCAGGCGCCCGTGGCGGGAAGGAAGTCCGAAGCGGACCGAACCGGTGGGTGCGCGGCGTCCGCGGGGCGGCGTGCCGGCTACGATGGGCCAGCCGGTGGCCGTGGTGGCCGTGCGGCCCAGCGACCCTCCGGGAAGGCCATGCTGAACAAGTACGCGCGTGCATTCTTCACGCGTGTTCTCACGCCATTCGCCGCTTTTCTGCTCCGGCGGGGGGTGAGCCCGGACGCGGTGACCCTGATCGGCACCGCCGGAGTGGTGGCCGGAGCGCTGGTCTTCTTCCCCCGAGGAGAGTTCTTCTGGGGCACCATCACCATCACCCTCTTCGTCTTCTCCGACCTGGTGGACGGCAACATGGCCCGCCAGGCCGGCGTCTCCAGCCGCTGGGGCGCCTTCCTCGACTCCACCCTCGACCGGGTGGCGGACGCGGCGATCTTCGGCGGGCTCGCGCTCTGGTACGCGGGCACCGGGAACGACAACGCCCTGTGCGCGGTGGCGATCTTCTGCCTGGCCAGCGGCCAGGTGGTCTCGTACACGAAGGCCCGCGGCGAGTCGATCGGGCTGCCGGTGGCCGTCAACGGGCTCATCGAACGGGCCGAGCGCCTCGTGATCTCGCTGGTCGCGGCCGGCCTGTCCGGGCTGCAGACCTTCGGCGCGCCCTCCTGGATCGGCGTGCTGCTGCCGATCGCGCTGTGGATCGTCGCGGTGGGCTCGCTGGTCACGCTGATCCAGCGGGTGGTCACCGTACGGCGCGAGTCGGCCGAGGCGGACGCGGCGGCCACGGCTCCCGAGGGCGGTGCCGCCTGATGGGCAAGGCACAGGACAAGCTGGTCGACGGTCTCTACGGGCTCGGCTGGGCCGGGGTGAAGAAGCTCCCCGAACCGGCCGCCGTGGCCCTCGGCCGCCGCATCGCCGACTACGCGTGGAAGCGCCGCGGCAAGAGCGTGCTGCGCCTGGAGTCGAACCTGGCCCGGGTGGTGCCGGACGCCACGCCCGAGCGGCTGCGCGAACTCTCGCAGGCCGGAATGCGCTCGTACATGCGGTACTGGATGGAGTCCTTCCGACTGCCGACGATGGACCCGAAGCGGTTCGGCGAGGACGTCCAGCTCAAGGACGACCACATCCTGCGCGAGGCCATCGCCTCCGGGCGGGGAGTCATCGCCGCCCTCCCGCACCTGGCCAACTGGGACCTCGCCGGGGCCTGGGTCACCGGGCACGTCGGCGTCCCCTTCACCACGGTCGCCGAACGCCTCAAGCCCGAGAGCCTCTACGACCGCTTCGTGGCCTACCGCGAGAGCCTGGGCATGGAGGTGCTGCCGCACAACGGCGGCGCCGCCTTCGGCACCCTCGCCCGCCGGCTCCGCTCCGGCGGCCTGATCTGTCTGGTCGCCGACCGGGACCTGTCGGCCTCCGGGGTCGAGGTGGACTTCTTCGGTTCGACCGCGCGCATGCCGGCCGGGCCGGCGCTGCTCGCGCAGCAGACGGGGGCCGTACTGCTCCCGGTGACCCTGTACTACGGGGACTCGCCGAAGATGTACGGCCGCATCCACCCCGAGGTGGAAGTGCCGAAAACGGGTACCCGGGTCGAGAAGACCGCCGCCATGACCCAGGCGCTGGCGGACGCCTTCGCGTGGGGGATCGGCGAGCACCCGGAGGACTGGCACATGCTGCAGCGGCTTTGGCTGGACGATCTGACCGACCAGGGGGAGCGCCCGTAGTGAAGATCGGCATCGTGTGCCCGTACTCGTGGGACGTGCCGGGCGGCGTCCAGTTCCACATCCGGGACCTGGCGGAGCACCTGATCCGCCTCGGCCACGAGGTGTCGGTCCTGGCCCCGGCCGACGACGAGACGCCCCTGCCGCCGTACGTGATCTCGGCCGGCCGGGCCGTCCCCGTCCCGTACAACGGCTCCGTCGCCCGCCTCAACTTCGGGTTCCTCTCCGCCGCGCGGGTACGCCGCTGGCTGCACGACGGCACCTTCGACGTGATCCACATCCACGAGCCGGCCTCGCCCTCGCTGGGACTGCTGTCCTGCTGGGCGGCGCAGGGGCCGATCGTGGCCACCTTCCACACCTCGAACCCGCGCTCGCGGGCCATGATCGCGGCGTACCCGATCCTCCAGCCGGCGCTGGAGAAGATCAGCGCGCGGATCGCGGTGAGCGAGTACGCGCGGCGCACCTTGGTCGAGCACCTGGGCGGGGACGCGGTGGTCATCCCCAACGGCGTCGACGTGGACTTCTTCGCGAAGGCGGACCCCAACCCCGCCTGGTCCGGCCAGACCCTGGGCTTCATCGGCCGCATCGACGAACCCCGCAAGGGCCTGCCCGTCCTGATGGCGGCCTTCCCGAAGATCGTGGAGGCCTGCCCGGACGTACGCCTCCTCGTCGCGGGCCGCGGAGACGAGGAGGAAGCGGTGGCCTCCCTCCCCGCCGACCTCCGCTCCCGCGTCGAATTCCTCGGCATGGTCTCGGACGAGGACAAGGCGCGGCTGCTGCGCAGCGTCGACGTGTACGTCGCCCCGAACACCGGCGGCGAGAGCTTCGGCATCATCCTGGTCGAGGCCCTCTCGGCGGGCGCGGCGGTCCTGGCCTCCGACCTGGACGCCTTCGCGCAGGTCCTGGACCAGGGCGGCGCGGGCGACCTCTTCACCAACGAGAACGCGGACGCCCTCGCGGCGGGCGCCATCGCCCTCCTCCGCGACCCGGCCCGTCGCGCGGAACTCAGCGCCCGGGGCTCGGCCCACGTCCGCCGCTTCGACTGGTCCACGGTCGGAGCGGACATCCTGGCGGTCTACGAAACGGTCACGGACGGCGCGGCGGCGGTGGCCACCGACGAACGCGTCCCGCTGCGCACCCGGCTGGGCCTGTCGCGGGACGCCTAGCCCGGCCCGGGTGGCTCACCAGCCGGCGGAGACGACCCGGTCGGGCCGGCCGCCGGGGGCGACGGTCACTTCGAAGACCTCGCCACCCGTGGTGGTCATGCGGCTCCGGTCCGGGGCCGTCCACACGGCCTCGCGCAGCTCGTCGTCGTTGTCCGTGGCGTCGCCGTTGAAGCAGCCGACGGCCCAGCGGCGCTCCAGGGGCCAGTCCCGCTGGTGGACGTACACGTTCCAGAGGGGGTCGCTCATGGCCGCGCCCTCCTCGACCACCAGCCGCCGGTCGTCCCGGCCGGGGGCCGCCACGCGTCGCGTCGCCTCCTGCCCGCCGCCCAGGTTGGCCAGAACGGTGGCGAAGAACATGACGGGGACACCGAGGACGAGGGCCGATGGGCGCCGGAGGACTACGGAGCGGTAGTGTCGCCGCCCGTGATCGAAACCCTTGTCTGGATTGCCCTCGCTCTCGGAGTCGTCGGGGTTTACCTCAGTTGGACCGCCGGGCGGCTCGACCGGTTGCACTCGCGGATGGACGCCGCTCGGGCCGCGCTCGACGCGCAGCTCGTGCGGCGGGCGTCCGTCGTGTTGGAGGTGGCCACCTCCGGAGTGCTCGACCCCGCGTCCTCCCTGGTGCTGTACGAGGCCGCGCACGCGGCGCGGCAGGCCGAGGAGGAACACCGGGAGGTCGCCGAGAGCGAGCTCAGCCAGGCCCTGCGGGCGGTGTTCGGCGACGCCGCGCAGGTCGAGGTGCTCAAGGCGGCCCCGGGCGGGGCGGAGGCCACCGAGGAGCTGGCGGCGGCCGTGCGGCGGGTGCCGATGGCGCGCCGGTTCCACAACGACGCCGTACGGGCCGCACGGGCCCTGCGCAGGCACCGCAAGGTGCGCTGGTTCCGGCTGGCCGGGCACGCTCCGTTCCCGCTCGCTTTCGAAATGGACGACGAGCCGCCGGTCGATCTCGCCGACCGGCCGGCGTAGCGGCAGCGCGGTGGCGGCGACAGGCCGCAATGGACCGCAATGGACCAGTCGAGGAGCCACCTGCTCCATATTGGCCCTTGCAGTGGACTGGTCCGCCGGGGTTTCCTCTGCCAGTAGTACCCGTCCCTTTTCGAGTTCCCTTCGAGTGAGGTCATTCCGTGAGCACGCTTCCCACCACCCCCCAGTCCGCTGAGTCGGCCATCGGCACCTCGCGCGTCAAGCGCGGCATGGCCGAGCAGCTCAAGGGCGGCGTGATCATGGACGTGGTCAACGCCGAGCAGGCGAAGATCGCCGAGGACGCCGGCGCCGTGGCCGTCATGGCCCTGGAGCGGGTCCCCGCCGACATCCGCAAGGACGGCGGCGTCGCGCGCATGTCGGACCCGAACATGATCGAAGAGATCATCGAGGCCGTCTCGATCCCCGTCATGGCCAAGTCCCGCATCGGCCACTTCGTCGAGGCCCAGGTCCTGCAGTCCCTCGGCGTCGACTACATCGACGAGTCCGAGGTCCTGACCCCGGCCGACGAGGTCAACCACTCCGACAAGTGGGCGTTCACCACCCCCTTCGTCTGTGGCGCCACCAACCTGGGCGAGGCCCTGCGCCGCATCGCCGAGGGCGCGGCCATGATCCGCTCCAAGGGCGAGGCCGGCACCGGCAACGTCGTCGAGGCCGTCCGTCACCTGCGCCAGATCAAGAACGAGATCGCCAAGCTGCGCGGCTTCGACAACAACGAGCTGTACGCCGCCGCCAAGGAGCTGCGCGCCCCGTACGAGCTCGTCAAGGAAGTCGCCGAGCTCGGCAAGCTCCCGGTCGTGCTGTTCTCCGCCGGTGGCGTCGCCACCCCGGCCGACGCCGCCCTGATGCGCCAGCTCGGCGCCGAGGGTGTCTTCGTCGGCTCCGGCATCTTCAAGTCGGGCGACCCGGCCAAGCGCGCCGCCGCCATCGTGAAGGCCACCACCTTCTACGACGACCCGAAGATCATCGCGGACGCCTCCCGCAACCTGGGCGAGGCCATGGTCGGCATCAACTGCGACACGCTGCCCGAGGCCGAGCGCTACGCCAACCGCGGCTGGTAATCACCTCATGACGAACGTACCCGTGATCGGTGTCCTGGCCCTCCAGGGCGACGTACGGGAGCACCTGATCGCCCTGGCCGCGGCTGACGCCGTGGCCAGGCCGGTCCGGCGCCCCGAGGAGCTCGCCGAGGTCGACGCCCTGGTGATCCCCGGTGGCGAGTCCACGACCATGTCGAAGCTCGCCGTGCTGTTCGGCATGCTGGAGCCGCTGCGCGAGCGCGTGGCAGCCGGCATGCCCGTGTACGGCACCTGCGCCGGCATGATCATGCTCGCGGACAAGCTCCTGGACGGCCGTGAGGACCAGGAGACCCTGGGCGGCATCGACATGATCGTCCGCCGTAACGCCTTCGGACGTCAGAACGAGTCCTTCGAGGCGAAGATCGACTTCGCGGGCATAGCGGGCGGCCCCGTCGAGGGCGTCTTCATCCGCGCCCCCTGGGTCGAGTCCGTCGGCGCCTCCGTCGAGGTGCTCGCCACCTACGACGGCCACACGGTCGCCGTGCGCCAGGGCAACGTCCTGGCGACCTCGTTCCACCCCGAGCTGACCGGCGACGACCGTGTTCACGCGTACTTCGTCGACATGGTGCGCGCGGGGCTGTGACGAGCTCCCGGTAGGATCGGAGACGAACACTGTTGGTTACGCGAAGGAGACAGGCGGATGTCCGGCCACTCTAAATGGGCTACGACGAAGCACAAGAAGGCCGTGATCGATGCCAAGCGCGGCAAGCTCTTCGCGAAGCTGATCAAGAACATCGAGGTCGCGGCCCGTATGGGCGGTGCCGACATCGACGGCAACCCGACGCTCTTCGACGCCATTCAGAAGGCCAAGAAGAGCTCGGTCCCGAACAAGAACATCGACTCCGCGGTCAAGCGCGGCGGTGGTCTCGAGGCCGGCGGCGCCGACTACGAGACGATCATGTACGAAGGCTACGGTCCGAACGGTGTCGCGGTGCTCATCGAGTGCCTCACCGACAACCGCAACCGCGCCGCCTCCGACGTGCGCGTGGCCATGACCCGCAACGGCGGCTCCATGGCCGACCCGGGCTCGGTCTCGTACCTGTTCAACCGCAAGGGCGTCGTCGTGCTGCCCAAGGGTGAGCTGTCCGAGGACGACGTCCTGGAGTCGGTGCTCGAGGCCGGAGCCGAAGAGGTCAACGACATCGGTGAGTCCTTCGAGGTCATCAGCGAGGCCACCGACCTGGTCGCGGTCCGCACCGCGCTCCAGGACGCCGGCATCGACTACGACTCGGCCGAGGCCAGCTTCGTCCCGTCGATGCAGGTCGAGCTGGACGAAGAGGGCGCGCGCAAGATCTTCAAGCTGATCGACGCGCTGGAGGACAGCGACGACGTCCAGAACGTCTTCGCCAACTTCGACGTCTCGGACGAGGTCATGGAGAAGGTCGACGCCTAAAGCTTCACGCGTCTTCGCGGCGGGCCGACAGGACACACCCTGTCGGCCCGCCGCTTTGTCAGTGGTGCCCGATAGCCTGCACCGGACGGACAGGTGATCGAAGAGCAGGGGTGGGCGAGTGCGCGTACTCGGTGTTGACCCGGGGCTGACGCGGTGCGGTGTCGGCGTCGTCGAGGGTGTCGCCGGTCGTCCCCTGACCATGCTCGGGGTGGGGGTCGTACGGACGCCCGCGGACGCCGAGTTGGGCCACCGGCTCGTCGCCATCGAGCAGGGCATCGAGGAATGGCTCGATACACACCGCCCCGAAGTCGTCGCCGTGGAGCGGGTGTTCAGCCAGCACAACGTCTCCACCGTGATGGGCACCGCCCAGGCCAGCGCCGTTGCCATGCTCTGCGCTGCCCGCCGCGGCATACCGGTCGCCCTGCACACCCCCAGCGAGGTCAAGGCCGCCGTCACCGGCAGCGGCCGCGCCGACAAGGCCCAGGTCGGCGCGATGGTCACCCGGCTGCTGAGACTGGCCGCGCCGCCCAAGCCCGCCGACGCCGCCGACGCGCTCGCCCTCGCGATCTGTCACATCTGGCGGGCCCCCGCCCAGAACCGCCTCCAGCAGGCGGTCGCCCTGCACGCCTCTGGCTCGAAAGGCCGTACCCGATGATCGCCTTCGTCAGCGGCCCCGTCGCCGCGCTCGCCCCCACCCTGGCCGTGATCGAGGTCGGGGGAGTGGGCATGGCCGTGCAGTGCACGCCGAACACCATCGCCGGCCTGCGGATGGGGGAGCAGGCGAAGCTCGCGACCTCCCTGGTCGTACGGGAGGACTCGCTCACCCTGTACGGCTTCGCCGACGACGACGAGCGGCAGGTCTTCGAGCTCCTGCAGACCGCGAGCGGAGTCGGGCCGCGGCTGGCGCAGGCGATGCTGGGCGTGCACAGCCCGGACGCGCTGCGGCTGGCCGTCTCGACGGGGGACGAGAAGGCGTTGGTGGCGGTGCCGGGGATCGGGAAGAAGGGCGCGCAGAAGCTGCTGCTGGAGCTGAAGGGCAAGCTGGGCACGGCCTCCGGGGTCGTCGGTGCCCAGCGGGTGCCCGCGGCCGGGCCGGCGCCCTGGACGGAACAGCTGGCCGCGGCCCTGATCGGCCTCGGCTATGCCTCCCGCGAGGCGGACGAGGCCGTCTCCGCGGTGACCCCGCAGGCCGAAGCCGCCATCGCCGCAGGCGGCTCAGCCCCCGTTCCGCAGCTCCTCCGGGCCGCCCTCCAGTCCCTGAACCGGGCGCGCTGACCGTAGTGCCGCTGCGCGGGGCCGTCCCCTACCCGCCCTTCCACCGTTCCCCGGGGCTCCGCCCCGGGACCCCCACGCCTCAAGCGCCGGCGGGGCTGGATACAGGCCGCTGCGGGCAATTTCAGCCCGTCCGGCGTTTGAGGACCGGGGTCCGGGGCGGAGCCCCGGGGAACGGTGGAAGGGCGGGGCGGGGAGCAGCTCCGCGCAGCGGCCCACGCGCAGCCTCAGCCGAGGACCGGCCCCCGCACAGACCCGCACAGACGCAGAAGGCAGACTGACACCGTGAACTGGGACGACGAGACAAACGCAGACGCCGACAGCGAGCGACTCATCGCGCCCTCGGCCGACGGGGAGGACACCGCCGTCGAGGCGGCGCTGCGGCCCAAGGACCTCGGGGAGTTCGTCGGGCAGGAGAAGGTCCGCCAGCAGCTGGACCTCGTCCTCAAGGCCGCCCGGCAGCGCGGAGCGACCGCCGACCACGTCCTGCTCTCCGGCGCGCCCGGCCTCGGCAAGACCACCCTGTCGATGATCATCGCGGCGGAGATGGGCGCGCCCATCCGGATCACCTCCGGCCCCGCCATCCAGCACGCCGGCGACCTCGCCGCGATCCTCTCCTCCCTCCAGGAGGGCGAGGTCCTCTTCCTCGACGAGATCCACCGCATGTCCCGGCCCGCCGAGGAGATGCTCTACATGGCCATGGAGGACTTCCGGGTCGACGTGATCGTCGGCAAGGGGCCGGGGGCCACCGCCATCCCGCTGGAGCTGCCGCCCTTCACCCTGGTCGGGGCGACCACCCGGGCCGGCCTGCTGCCGCCGCCCCTGCGGGACCGCTTCGGGTTCACCGGGCACATGGAGTTCTACGCTCCCGAGGAGCTGGAACGCGTCATCCACCGATCCGCCCGCCTCCTCGACGTCGAGATCGACACCGCCGGCGCCGCCGAGATCGCCGGCCGCTCCCGAGGCACCCCCCGCATCGCGAACCGCCTGCTGCGCCGCGTCCGGGACTACGCCCAGGTGAGGGCCGACGGGGTGATCACCCGAGAGGTGGCCGGCACCGCCCTGCAGGTGTACGAGGTGGACGCGCGCGGGCTGGACCGGCTGGACCGGGCCGTGCTGGAGGCGCTGCTCAAGCTGTTCGGCGGCGGTCCCGTCGGGCTGTCCACCCTCGCCGTGGCCGTCGGCGAGGAGCGGGAGACCGTGGAGGAGGTGGCCGAGCCCTTCCTCGTACGGGAAGGCCTGCTCGCGCGGACCCCCCGCGGACGCGTCGCGACGCCCGCCGCATGGGCCCACCTGGGGCTTGTCCCACCTCAGCACCGTGGGAGTGGATCAAGCGGACAACAGGGCTTGTTCGGGGCCTGACGGCGCGGAGGTTGGCACCCGCAGGAACTGCGGTGCCATGCTGGGCGTTGTTCCATCGGTGCGGACTCGCCTAGACTCCGCCGATGCCGACCCTTCGGGTCGGCGTGCCCACCCCCGTAGAAAAGGCCGCCGTCCGCGTGCGGTCGTGCGAAGGAACTCCGTCCCGTGAATCTCGTGACACTCCTCCCGTTCATCGTGCTCATCGGGGCGATGATCCTGATGACCCGCTCCGCCAAGAAGAAGCAGCAGGCGGCCGCGCAGATGCGCGACCAGATGACGCCCGGTACCGGGGTCCGCACCATCGGCGGCATGTACGCCACGGTGAAGGAGATCGGCGACGACACCGTCACCCTTGAGGTGGCTCCCGGTGTCCACGCGATCTACGCGAAGAACGCCATCGGCGCCGTTCTGGAGGACGCGGAGTACAACCGCATCGTCCACGGCATCGGCGACGATCTGACGACGGACTCGCCGGTCGTCCCGGACGACGCTTCTTCCCTCACCGAGGGCCCGGCCGCGGCCGAGACCGAGGACGAGGCTCCCAAGCTCGACCTCGGCAAGAAGGACGAGCCCAAGAAGGACGAGCCCAAGGACGGCAAGGCCGACGGCGAGGCCGACGCGAAGTAGCGGCGCGGCCGGGGACCGCGAGGGCGCCTGACCGGCGGCCTTCGCGGTCCCGGTCAGTGACACACTTCTGCGGGGGGCAGGGGTCCCCACCACACATTTCGTGGCCGTCCGCGCGCTGACCCGGCGCGGGGCGGTTGGACAGGGAGAAACGACAAGGTGGCAGCACCGAAGAAGGGCCGGCGGCCCACGGGGGCTCAGGGGAGGCCGGGGCGCGCCCTGGCGATCATCCTGATCGCGATGGTGGCGCTCACCGCGGGGATGTTCGTCTCCAAGCAGACGACTCCCCGGCTCGGCATCGACCTCGCGGGCGGCACGAGCATCACGCTCAAGGCCAAGAGCGAGCCCGGCAAGCCGGACGCCATCAACGAGACCAACATGAACACGGCGGTCGGCATCATCGAGCGCCGCGTCAACGGTCTCGGCGTCTCGGAGGCCGAGGTCCAGACGCAGGGCCGCGACCACATCATCGTGAACATCCCCAAGGGGATGAACGAGAAGCAGGCCCGCGAGCAGGTCGGTACCACCGCCCAGCTCTACTTCCGCCCGGTCCTCGCCTTCTCGGACGGCGCTCCCGTCGCTCCCGAGGGCACGCAGAGCCCGAGCCCCTCCGCGAGCGGTTCCGGCGCCCCGAAGGCCGAGGGCAGCAAGTCCCCGTCGGCCACCCCGTCGTCCAGCGCCACTTCCCAGGGCCGTGCGCTCAGCGAGGCCCTCAAGGCCCCCGCCGCCCCCACTCCCTCGCCCTCGGCGAGCGAGTCGAAGAAGGCAGACGACAACAAGGCCACGCCGTCCGCGACGCCGCCGGCGACCCCGTCCGCGACGCCTTCGGGTGACGCGGCCGCAGCCGACCTCCAGGCCAAGTTCGCCGCGCTCGACTGCAATGACGAGAAGCAGCGCGCCGCCGTCGGCCAAGGCGTCAAGCCCGAGGACCCGACGCTGGCCTGCGGCAAGCGCGGCGACATCTGGGGCAAGTGGGTCCTGGGCCCGGCCCAGGTCGACGGCCAGGACGTGAAGGACGCCAAGGGAGTCGTCGACCCCCAGCGCGGCATGTGGATCGTCACCATGCAGTTCACCGACAAGGGCGCCGACAAGTTCGCCAAGATCACCGGTGAGCTCGCGACCAAGCAGGCCCCGCAGAACCAGTTCGCCATCGTGCTCGACAACCAGGTCATCTCCGACCCGTGGGTGGGCCAGGCGCTGACCGGCGGCAACGCCGAGATCTCCGGCGGCTTCACCCAGCAGTCCGCTCAGGACCTGGGCAACATGCTCTCGTACGGCGCCCTGCCGCTCTCCTTCAGCGAGGACAGCGTCACCACCGTCACCGCCGCCCTCGGCGGCGAGCAGCTGCGCGCCGGCCTGATCGCCGGTGCGATCGGCCTGCTCCTCGTGGTGATCTACCTGCTGGTGTACTACCGGGGCCTGGCGTTCGTCGCGATCGTCAGCCTCCTGGTCTCCGCGATCCTCACCTACACGATCATGGCGCTGCTCGGTAAGGGCATCGGCTTCGCGCTGAACCTGCCGGCCGTCTGCGGTGCGATCGTGGCGATCGGTATCACGGCGGACTCGTTCATCGTGTACTTCGAGCGCATCCGCGACGAGATCCGCGAGGGCCGCACGCTGCGTCCGGCCGTCGAGCGCGCCTGGCCGCGCGCCCGGCGCACCATCCTGGTCTCCGACTTCGTGTCGTTCCTCGCGGCCGCGGTGCTGTTCATCGTCACCGTCGGCAAGGTGCAGGGCTTCGCCTTCACCCTGGGTCTGACCACCCTGCTCGACGTGGTCGTGGTGTTCCTCTTCACCAAGCCGATCATGACGCTGCTGGCGCGCACGAAGTTCTTCGCCAGCGGTCACCCGTGGTCCGGCCTCGACCCGAAGCGGCTCGGCGCCAAGCCGCCGCTGCGCCGGTCCCGCCGCACCGACTCCGCACCCGTCCCCGTCGACGCAAAGGAGGCGTGAGAGATGTCGAAGCTGGGAGATCTCGGCGCCAAGCTGTACCGCGGTGAGGTCGGCTACGACTTCGTCGGCAAGCGCTTTCTCTGGTACGGCGTTTCCATCCTGATCACCATCACGGCGATCGTGGCCCTGGCCGTTCAGGGCCTCAACATGGGCATCGAGTTCAAGGGCGGTGCCGTCTTCACCACCCCGAAGACGGCCGTCTCCGTCGCCAAGGCGACGGAGGCCGCGGAGAAGGCCTCGGGCCACGACGCGATCGTCCAGGAACTCGGCACCGGCGGCCTGCGCATCCAGATCTCCGGTCTGGACACCGACGCCGCGACCGACGTGAAGAAGGAACTCGCGACCGACCTCAAGGTCAACGAGGCGGACATCAACGCGGACCTGGTCGGCCCCAGCTGGGGTGAGCAGATCGCCAACAAGGCCTGGACGGGCCTCGGGATCTTCATGGTCCTCGTGGTGATCTACCTGGCCATCGCGTTCGAGTGGCGGATGGCGGTCGCGGCGCTGATCGCGCTGATCCACGACCTCACCATCACCGTCGGCGTCTACGCGCTCGTCGGCTTCGAGGTCACGCCGGGTACCGTCATCGGTCTGCTCACGATCCTCGGTTACTCCCTCTACGACACCGTCGTCGTCTTCGACGGTCTCAAGGAGGGCTCGAAGGACATCACCAAGCAGACCCGCTACACGTACAGCGAGATCGCCAACCGCAGCATCAACGGCACCCTGGTCCGCTCGATCAACACCACGGTCGTCGCGCTGCTCCCGGTCGGCGCCCTGCTGTTCATCGGCGGCGGCTTCCTGGGCGCCGGCATGCTGAACGACATCTCACTGTCGCTGTTCGTCGGCCTCGCGGCCGGCGCCTACTCGTCGATCTTCATCGCGACCCCGCTGGTCGTGGACCTGAAGGAGCGCGAGCCGGCGATGAAGGCCCTGAAGAAGCGGGTGCTCGCGAAGCGGGCGTCCGCGTCGGCCAAGGGCGAGTCCGCGGACGAGGGCTACGAGTCCGAGGACGAGCCGCAGGTCGTGGCGCAGGGCCGGTCTGGGCGGCGCCGGTGACCGCGACGCTGTCCGAGGGCGTACGGGAGCTGCTGCTCAGCCGGATCAAGGACGTACCGGACTACCCGAAGCCGGGCGTGATGTTCAAGGACATCACCCCGCTGCTGGCGGACCCGGAGGCGTTCGCCGCGCTGACGGACGCGCTGGTGGAGCTGGCCGCGCGGTGCGGGGCGACGAAGATCGTCGGCCTGGAGGCGCGGGGGTTCATCCTGGCGGCTCCGGTGGCGGTCCAGGCCGGGATCGGCTTCGTGCCGGTGCGCAAGGCCGGGAAGCTGCCGGGGGCGACGCTGGCGCAGTCCTACGAGCTGGAGTACGGGACGGCGGAGATCGAGGTCCACGCGGAGGATCTGTCGGCGGGTGACCGGGTCATGGTCATCGACGACGTCCTGGCCACCGGTGGCACCGCGGAGGCGTCCCTCTCGCTGATCCGGCGGGCCGGGGCCGAGGTTGCGGGCGTGGCGGTCCTGATGGAGCTGTCGTTCCTTCCGGGGCGGGCCAAGCTGGCCGGTTCCCTGGCGGGGGCTCCGCTGGATGCGTTGATCGTGGTCTGACCTTTCGCTTGCCGAGCGGCGGGTATCCGGGTTCCCCCGGGTGCCCGCCGCTTTCGTGTGCGGCACCGCTGCCGGGGGCTCTGCCCCCGGACCCCCGCGCCTCAAACGCCGGCGAGGCTGGATCTGGCCGGCGTCAGTCTGCGAGTGCGCGCAGCCGTGCGCCCGGCGTGGGGAGGGTCTGGGGCGGAGCCCCAGAAGCGCGGCCGCCCGAGCGTTCGAGGCGTGGGCTCGGCGAACGGTGGGGCGGAACCCTCGCTACGATGGGTTATCCGGACCGGACACGGGCACCGGATCCGCTGAGGAGCGCTCTTGCCAGACGAGGTCCAGCCACTCTCCGCCGCGCAGCCCGACCCGCAGGCCGAGCAGGCCACGGCGGCCGCCGCCACGCCCCCGCCGGCTCCGCCGGTCAAGCCCGTGCCGGCGAAGTCGGCCGGGTCCTCCAACCGGGTGCGCGCCCGGCTCGCCCGGCTGGGCGTGCAGCGCTCGAACCCGTACAACCCGGTGCTGGAGCCCCTGCTCCGCATAGTCCGCAGCAACGACCCGAAGATCGAGACGTCGACGCTGCGGCAGCTCGAACAGGCCTACCAGGTCGCCGAGCGCTGGCACCGCGGCCAGAAGCGCAAGAGCGGCGACCCGTACATCACGCACCCGCTCGCGGTGACCACCATCCTCGCCGAGCTCGGCATGGACCCCGCCACCCTGATGGCCGGTCTGCTGCACGACACCGTCGAGGACACCGAGTACGGACTCGAAGACCTGCGCCGCGACTTCGGCGACGCCGTGGCCCTGCTCGTCGACGGCGTCACCAAGCTCGACCGCGTCAAGTTCGGCGAGGCCGCCCAGGCCGAGACCGTGCGCAAGATGGTCGTGGCCATGGCCAAGGACCCGCGCGTCCTGGTCATCAAGCTCGCCGACCGGCTCCACAACATGCGCACCATGCGCTACCTCAAGCGGGAGAAGCAGGAGAAGAAGGCCCGCGAGACCCTTGAGATCTATGCCCCGCTGGCGCACCGCCTGGGCATGAACACCATCAAGTGGGAGCTCGAGGACCTCGCCTTCGCGATCCTCTACCCGAAGATGTACGACGAGATCGTCCGGCTCGTCGCCGAGCGGGCGCCCAAGCGGGACGAGTACCTCGCCGTCGTCACGGACGAGGTGATGGTCGACCTCAGGGCCGCCCGGATCAAGGCCACCGTCACCGGCAGACCCAAGCACTACTACAGCGTCTACCAGAAGATGATCGTCCGCGGCCGCGACTTCGCGGAGATCTACGACCTGGTGGGCATCCGGGTGCTGGTGGACACCGTCCGGGACTGCTACGCCGCCCTCGGCACGGTGCACGCGCGATGGAACCCGGTCCCCGGCCGGTTCAAGGACTACATCGCGATGCCCAAGTTCAACATGTACCAGTCGCTGCACACGACGGTCATCGGGCCCAGCGGCAAGCCCGTCGAGCTCCAGATCCGCACCTTCGACATGCACCGCCGCGCCGAGTACGGCATCGCCGCGCACTGGAAGTACAAGCAGCAGACCGTCGCCGGTACGTCGAAGGTACGGACCGACGTGCCCCAGGCCGCCAAGGGCAGCGCGGGCCAGGACACGGTCAACGACATGGCCTGGCTGCGGCAGCTCCTCGACTGGCAGAAGGAGACCGAGGACCCGGGCGAGTTCCTCGACTCGCTGCGCTTCGACCTCTCCCGCAACGAGGTCTTCGTCTTCACGCCGAAGGGCGACGTCATAGCGCTGCCCGCCGGCGCGACGCCCGTGGACTTCGCGTACGCCGTCCACACCGAGGTCGGCCACCGGACCATAGGGGCCCGGGTCAACGGCCGCCTGGTCCCCCTGGAGTCCACCCTCGACAACGGCGACCTCGTCGAGGTCTTCACCTCCAAGGCCGAGGGCGCCGGACCGTCCCGCGACTGGCTGGGCTTCGTCAAGTCCCCGCGGGCCCGCAACAAGATCCGCGCCTGGTTCTCCAAGGAACGCCGCGACGAGGCCATCGAGCACGGCAAGGACGCCATCGCGCGGGCCATGCGCAAGCAGAACCTGCCGATCCAGCGCATCCTCACCGGCGACTCGCTCGTCACGCTCGCACACGAGATGCGCTACCCCGACATCTCCTCCCTGTACGCGGCCATCGGCGAGGGCCACGTGGCCGCGCAGGGCGTCGTCCAGAAGCTGGTGGCGGCCCTCGGTGGCGAGGAGGCGGCCAACGAGGACATCGAGGAGTCGATCCCGCCGGCCCGCGCCCGCGCCAAGCGGCGCAGCAACGCCGACCCCGGTGTGGTCGTCAAGGGAGTCGACGACGTGTGGGTCAAGCTGGCCCGCTGCTGCACCCCGGTACCGGGCGACCCCATCATCGGGTTCGTCACCCGAGGCAGCGGCGTATCGGTTCACCGCGCGGACTGCGTCAACGTCGACTCGCTCTCCCAGCAGCCCGAACGGATGCTGGAGGTCGAGTGGGCCCCCACCCAGTCCTCGGTCTTCCTCGTGGCCATCCAGGTCGAGGCGCTGGACCGCTCCCGGCTGTTGTCGGACGTCACCCGCGTCCTGTCGGACCAGCACGTCAACATCCTTTCGGCGGCCGTCCAGACCTCCCGCGACCGGGTGGCCACCTCGCGCTTCACCTTCGAGATGGGCGACCCCAAGCACCTGGGCCACGTCCTGAAGGCCGTCCGGGGCGTGGAGGGCGTCTACGACGTCTACCGCGTGACCTCGGCCCGTAGGCCGTAGCCAGGCCGTGGCCCCGGCCGCGGACGCGGACGTACGAGGGCCCCGGTACGGAATCCGTACCGGGGCCCTCGTACGTGCCGGGGAGCCGGGGGACTAGCCGCCGAACTCCTCAAGGCCCTTCAGCGCCTGGTCCAGCAGGGCCTGACGGCCCTCCAGCTCACGCGCCAGCTTGTCGGCCTTCGCGTTGTTGCCGGCCGCGCGGGCCGCGTCGATCTGGGTGCGGAGCTTGTCGACCGCCGCCTGGAGCTGACCCGTCAGACCGGCCGCACGGGCCCGCGCCTCCGGGTTCGTACGACGCCACTCGCCCTCCTCGGCCTCCTGGATCGCCCGCTCCACCGCGTGCATCCGCCCCTCGACCTTCGGCCGGGCGTCCCGCGGCACGTGGCCGATGGCCTCCCAGCGCTCGTTGAGGGTGCGGAACGCGGCACGGGCCGCCTTCAGGTCCGTGATCGGGACGAGCTTCTCCGCCTCTTCGGCCAGCTCCTCCTTCAGCTTCAGGTTCTCGGTCTGCTCGGCGTCACGCTCGGCGAAGACCTCGCCGCGGGCCGCGAAGAACACGTCCTGCGCACCGCGGAAACGGTTCCACAGGTCGTCCTCGGCCTCGCGCTGCGCCCGGCCCGCCGCCTTCCAGTCCGCCATCAGCTCGCGGTAGCGGGCGGCCGTCGGACCCCAGTCGGTCGACTTCGACAGCGACTCGGCCTCCGCGACCAGCTTCTCCTTCACCTTGCGGGCGTCCTCACGCTGCGCGTCCAGCGAGGCGAAGTGCGCCTTGCGGCGCTTGGAGAAGGCCGAGCGGGCGTGCGAGAAGCGGTGCCACAGCTCGTCGTCCGACTTGCGGTCCAGCCGCGGCAGACCCTTCCAGATGTCCACCAGGGCACGCAGCCGCTCGCCGGCGCTGCGCCACTGGTCGCTCTGCGCCAGCTGCTCGGCCTCGACGACCAGCGCGTCCTTGGCCGCGCGGGCCTCGTCCGTCTGCTTGGCCTTCTGGACCTTGCGCTCCTCGCGCCGCGACTCCACGGTCGCGACCAGCTTGTCCAGCCGTACGCGCAGGGCGTCGAGGTCGCCCACGGCGTGGTGCTCGTCGACCTGCGTCCGCAGGTGGTCGATCGCCGTCTGCGCGTCCTTGGCGGACAGATCAGTGGTCCGCACCCGCTTTTCGAGGAGGCCGATCTCGACCACCAGGCCCTCGTACTTGCGCTCGAAATAGGCCAGGGCCTCCTCAGGGGTGCCCGCCTGCCACGAGCCGACGACCTTCTCGCCGTCGGAAGTACGCACGTACACGGTGCCCGTCTCGTCGACTCGGCCCCACGGGTCGCTGCTCACAGCGCCTCCTCCACCTGATGCCTGTGAGGGTTCACCCCCGGGCATCGTCCACAGTTTCCTGGGGCGGGCAGCGCCCGCCCTGCACAACGCCAACATAGGCGACCGCCGGGCCGGCTGTCCGCATCCCGCACGACGGAATCTCGGCGTGCGGGGGAAGCCGGCCGGGCCGGTGCCGCGTTCCGTCAGTTCTGGGTGACGGTGCCCTTCTCGATCTTCACCTCGTTCTTCGGCGCCCCGTCCTGGCCGCCGTCGGCGGTGCCGGCCTTGGCGATGTCCTCCAGGACCTTCATGCCGGCCGCGTCGATCTTGCCGAAGGGCGTGTACGAGGGCGGCAGCGGGCTGTCCTTGTAGACCAGGAAGAACTGGCTGCCGCCCGAGCCGGGCTTGCCGGTGTTGGCCATGGCCACCGTGCCCGCCGGGTAGACGACCTTGCCCTGGTCGTTCGGCCGGCCCAGCGCGTCCAGGTTCTCGTCCGGGATGTTGTAGCCGGGGCCGCCCATGCCGGTGCCCTCGGGGTCACCGCACTGGAGCACGAAGATCCCGCCCGAGGTCAGGCGGTGGCACTTCGTGTTGTCGAAGTAGCCCTTGTCGGCGAGCGACTTGAAGGAGTTCACGGTCTGCGGGGTCTTCGCCGCGTGCATCGTGAAGTTGACGTCGCCCGCGCTGGTCTTGAGGGCGAAGGTGTACTTCGCCTTCTGATCGATGGCCATCTCGGGAGACGGGGACTGCTTGGGCGTCGGCGAGGCCGACGGATTCGCCGACGGGTCCGCCGCCTGGTCCTTCTTGTCCTTGTCGAAGACGCCGCCCACGATGAGGCCGACCAGCGTCGCGACGACCACGGCCACCGCCGCGCCGATCACCGCCATCCGCCGGCGCGCCTTCTGCCGGGCCTCGGCCCGGCGCTTCTGCTGGCGCTCGTACTTCTCCCTGGCGAGCTGTCGCCGCCGCTGATCGCTCGTGACCACCGGGTCGTCTCCTTGTGCGTCTCTGGTACCGCTGTCCGGGCTGGGCTAGCCCGTACCGTATATGGGTTGGCTGTGTAATGAAGGGCGCCGGTAGGCTCTGAGCAGCAGCATTCCGATCTGCAAGCTCCCGCCGGACGACGATTGAGGACGAACGTGCTGATTGCCGGGTTCCCTGCCGGGGCCTGGGGGACCAACTGTTACGTGGTCGCCCCCGCCGCCGGTGAGGAGTGCGTCATCATCGACCCCGGCCACCAGGCCACCCAGGGTGTCGAGGAGACGCTGAAGAAGCATCGGCTCAAGCCCGTCGCGGTCGTACTGACCCATGGCCACATCGATCATGTGGCCTCGGTCGTCCCGGTGTGCGGAGCACACGACGTACCGGCCTGGATCCACCCCGAGGACCGCTACATGATGAGCGACCCGGAGAAGGCCCTAGGCCGCTCCATCGGGATGCCGCTCATGGGCGAGCTGACCGTGGGGGAGCCGGACGACGTCCGCGAACTGACGGACGGCGCCGGCCTGAAGCTGGCCGGCATGGACTTCTCCGTGGCGCACGCGCCGGGGCATACCAAGGGGTCGGTGACCTTCCGGATGCCCGAGCTGGCCGCCACTCCTCAAAATCAGGGGATTCCGCCGGTCTTCTTCTCGGGTGACCTGCTCTTCGCCGGCTCCATCGGACGCACCGACCTGCCCGGCGGCTCCCACGCCGAGATGCTCGAATCGCTGGCCCGTGTGTGCCTGCCGCTCGACGACTCGACCGTGGTGCTGTCCGGCCACGGTCCCCAGACCACCATCGGCCGCGAGCGCGTGACCAACCCGTACCTGCGGGAGGTCGCCGCCGGCCTGGCAGCGGATCCTACGGCCGCTCCACGACGAGGAATGTGACGAGAATTTCGTGGCTACTTTCAAGGCCCCCAAGGGCACGTACGACCTGATCCCGCCGGTCTCCGTGAAGTACCTGGCGGTACGCGAGGCCATCGCGGCCCCGCTCCGGAATTCCGGCTACGGCTACATCGAGACTCCCGGCTTTGAAGACGTGGGCCTCTTCGCCCGAGGCGTGGGCGAGTCCACCGACATCGTCTCCAAGGAGATGTACGCCTTCGAGACCAAGGGCGGGGCGCAGCTGGCCCTGCGCCCCGAGGGCACGGCCTCGGTGCTCCGCGCGGCACTGGAGGCGAGCCTGCACAAGAAGGGCAACCTGCCGGTCAAGCTCTGGTACTCGGGCTCGTACTACCGCTACGAGCAGCCGCAAGCGGGCCGCTACCGCCACTTCTCGCAGGTCGGCGCCGAGGCGATCGGCGCCGAGGACCCGGCGCTGGACGCCGAGCTGATCATCCTGGCCGACCAGGCGTACCGCTCGCTGGGCCTGCGCAACTTCCGGATCCTGCTGAACTCGCTGGGCGACAAGGAGTGCCGCCCGGTGTACCGGGAAGCGCTTCAGGCTTTCCTCGGTGGTCTCGACCTCGATGAGGAGACCGTCCGTCGGGCCGAGATCAACCCGCTGCGCGTCCTCGACGACAAGCGGAGCGACGTACAGAAGCAGTTGGTCGGCGCTCCGATGCTGCGGGACTACCTGTGTGACGCGTGCAAGGCGTACCACGAGCAGGTCCGGGCGCTGGTGACCGCGGCCGGGGTCGCCTTCGAAGACGACGAGAAGCTGGTGCGCGGGCTGGACTACTACACGCGGACCACCTTCGAGTTCGTCCACGACGGCCTGGGCTCGCAGTCCGCGGTGGGCGGCGGCGGCCGATACGACGGCCTGTCCGAGATGATCGGCGGACCGGCGCTGCCCTCGGTGGGCTGGGCGCTGGGTGTGGACCGTACGGTGCTCGCGCTCCAGGCCGAGGGCGTCGAGCTGGACATCCCGGCGTCGACGTCGGTGTTCGCGGTCGCCCTGGGTGAGGCGAAGCCGATCCTGTTCGGGCTGGTGACGCAGCTGCGCAAGGCGGGCATCGCGGCGGACATGTCGTACGGAGGCAAGGGCCTCAAGGGCGCGATGAAGGACGCGAACCGCAGCGGGGCGCGCTTCGCGATCGTCGCGGGCGACCGCGACCTCGCCGAGGGCGTCGTCCAGCTCAAGGACATGGAGTCCGGCGAGCAGACGGCCGTGCCGGTCGCCGAGCTGGTCGCAACCGTCCAGGCCCGCCTGGCCTGACGTTCGCCGTCGGTGGGGTGGGGCGCGGGTGCCGCCGCGCGGGGCTTTCGGGCTCCGCCCGGACCCGCGCCCCAACCACCGGCGGGGCTCAGCCGTCGCGGTGGTTCTTCCACTTGAAGGTCAGCAGGCTCGCCCTGCCGGATCGTCAGGTCCAGTCCGTCGACCGCGGTGACCTCGCCGTACTGCTTGCGAAGCCCCCGTACTTCCACCGCGTTCCGTGTCATGTCTCAAATGGTGTGGCGGAATTCTCCGTGCCGGTCCCCCCGTGCGTACTCCTTATGTCCGTCGAACGGTGGACCCCGGGCCCGGTACGGCACAATGGCCGGTGCTTGTCGACCTTGTAGATGTGGAGCGGGCGGTATGACGACACGAGGTACGGACGCGGGCACCGCCCCGAGGACGACCGTCGGCGGCAGTCGGGCGCTCGCCCTGCTGCTGGTGATCACGGGCGCCGCGGGTCTGCTCGCCGCCTGGGTGATCACGATCGACAAGTTCAAGCTGCTCGAAGACCCGAACTTCACCCCGGGCTGCAGCCTGAACCCGATCGTCTCCTGCGGCAACATCATGAAGAGCGACCAGGCGGCCGTCTTCGGCTTCCCGAACCCGATGCTCGGACTGGTCTCCTACGGGATCGTGATCTGCGTCGGCATGAGCCTGCTGGCCGGGGCCCGGTTCAGCCGCTGGTACTGGCTGACGCTGAACGCGGGCACCCTCTTCGGCGTCGTCTTCTGCGCCTGGCTGACCTACCAGTCGCTCTACAACATCAACTCGCTCTGCCTGTGGTGCTGCCTGGCGTGGGTCGCGACGATCTTCATGTTCTGGTACGTCACCGCCCACAACGTGCGCGAGGGGATGCTGCCGGCTCCCGGCTGGCTGAAGGGCTTCTTCGACGAGTTCGCGTGGGTGCCGCCCGTCCTGCACGTCGGGATCATCGGGATGCTGATCCTCACCCGCTGGTGGGACTTCTGGACCACGTAAAGAGTGTCGGTGGGCTCGCATAGGCTTCCTGTGTGGAACCAGACCTCTTCACCGCCGCTGCCGAAGAACGCCAGGAGAAGGACCCGACGAGTTCTCCGCTCGCCGTCCGCATGCGCCCGCGCACCCTGGACGAGGTCGTCGGCCAGCAGCACCTGCTGAAGCCCGGCTCCCCGCTGCGCCGGCTGGTGGGCGAGGGCGCCGGCGGACCGGCCGGTGCCTCGTCGGTGATCCTCTGGGGGCCGCCCGGCATCGGGAAGACCACCCTCGCGTACGTGGTCAGCCAGGCGACGCAGAAGCGCTTCGTGGAGCTGTCCGCGATCACGGCGGGCGTGAAGGAGGTCCGCGCCGTCATCGAGGGCGCGAAGCGCGCGGCCGGCGGTTACGGCAAGGAGACCGTCCTCTTCCTCGACGAGATCCACCGCTTCAGCAAGGCCCAGCAGGACTCGCTCCTCCCCGCGGTGGAGAACCGCTGGGTGACGCTCATCGCCGCGACCACGGAGAACCCGTACTTCTCGATCATCTCCCCGCTGCTGTCGCGCTCCCTCCTGCTGACCCTCGAACCCCTGACGGACGAGGACCTGAGCGCGCTGATGCGGCGGGCGCTGGAGGAGGAGCGGGGGCTCGGCGGATCGGTGACCCTGCCGGCGGACGCCGAGGCCCACCTGCTGCGGATCGCCGGCGGCGACGCGCGGAGGGCGCTGACCGCGCTGGAGGCGGGGGCCGGGTCGGCGATCGCCAAGGGCGAGGCCGAGATCACCCTGCAGACGGTGGAAGAGGCCGTCGACCGGGCCGCGGTCAGGTACGACCGGGACGGAGACCAGCACTACGACGTGGCGAGCGCGTTGATCAAGTCGATCCGCGGCTCGGACGTGGACGCTGCGCTGCACTACCTGGCACGGATGATCGAAGCCGGGGAGGACCCGCGGTTCATCGCGCGGCGCCTGATGATCTCGGCGAGCGAGGACATCGGGCTCGCGGACCCGACGGCCCTGCCGCTCGCGGTGGCCGCGGCCCAGGCGGTGGCGCTGATCGGCTTCCCGGAGGCCGCGCTGACGCTGTCGCACGCCACCATCGCGCTGGCGCTGGCCCCGAAGTCGAACACCGCCACGACCGCGATCGGGGCGGCGCTGGCGGATGTACGCGCGGGGCTCGCGGGCTCGGTCCCCCCGCACCTGCGGGACGGGCACTACAAGGGCGCGGCGAAGCTGGGGCACGCGCAGGGGTACGTGTACCCGCACGACGTGCCGGGCGGTATCGCCGCGCAGCAGTACGCGCCGGACGAGGTCGCGGGCAAGCGGTACTACGAGCCGACGCGGTACGGAGCCGAGGCCCGCTACGCGGACGTGGTGGAAAAGGTCCGGGAGCGGCTGCGCGGCGCGTAACCCTGGCGGGGCTGCGGGGCTGGATGTGGCCGGTGCCGCCTGCCCGTGCGGCTCAAAGATCCGGGGCTCCGCCCCGTACCCCGCGCCTCAAACGCCGGCGGGGCTGGATTTTGCCGGCGATGGAGGCGGGAACGGTGGTAGGGCGGGTAGGGGAAGGCTCCGCGCAGCGGCACTCGTGTCGGCGGCCCCGATCGAGGGGCGGAGCCTAGGCTCCCCGGCATGGGACGCCGGACACCGCTCATCGCCGCCGCGGCGGCACTCCTGCTCGGCGGGTGTCACCACGACGGCCCGACGAGGGGCACGGCGCCGTTGGTCGGGCAGGAGCCGCTCGCCAGTGCCGGGTTTCCGCCGACCACCGCCACCGCCCAGGCCCAGCTGGCCAAGCTCAAGGTCGAGTGGGGCCAGAACTGGGAGACGTACAAGCGGGAGAACTTCGGCACGTACTGGTCGGACGAGACCGACGCCGTCGGTGGGCGCAACGGGTGTGACACCCGCGACGACGTGCTGCGGAGGGACCTGCGCGAGTTGCGCGAGGGGGACCGCAACCCCTGCGTGGTGCTCTCCGGGGTGCTGCACGATCCGTACACCGGCAAGGAGCTCCCGTACACCTACCGGCGCGCGTCGCAGATCCAGACCGACCACGTCGTCGCGCTCGGCGCGGCCTGGCGGGGCGGCGCGTACGGATGGACCCCGCAGCGCAGGCTGGAGTACGCCAACGACCTCGACGCGCTGCTCGCCGTCGACAAGCAGACCAACTACGACAAGAGCAGCAAGACCGCCGACAAGTGGAAGCCGCCGCGGCGGGAGTACTGGTGCGAGTACGGGCGGCGCTACACCGGCATCAAGGCCAAGTACGGGCTGTCGGTGACCCCGCCCGAGAAGCTCGCGCTGCAGGAGCTGCTGGCCGCCTGCCCTCAGTGAGCGGCCGCGGCGAAGAGCGCGTGCATCGCCCGGCGCAGGCCGCAGACGTCCGCCACCGGCTCCGGGAAGTCGAAGCGGGCGTCGAAGGAGCCGGCGGGGCCGCCCGTGAAGCGGACGCGCAGGCCCAGCCGGTCCAGGGCGAGCGGGACCGCCTTCATGCCCTCGGCCTCGCGCGGACCCAGCAGCCCGGACAGTCCGCCGACCCGGTCGCCGTGGGCGGCGTGCAGGTGCTGGAGCAGTTCCGTCTCGTGGTCGCAGAGGGGGTCGGGATCGGCGGCGGCCAGGTCGTCCGGGTCCACGCGCTCGGCGCCCCACAGGTCGTCCACCGAGATCTCGCCGACCTCCAGCCGCAGCAGCATCCACGCCGGCCGCCCGCCGCCCTGGAGAAGAACAGATGGCGGGTCGAGGGACTCGCTCATGCCGAGGAGTTCGCCCACCGGATGCCGCTCGGCCAGCAGCGCGGCGCAGGCCGCGCGGTCGTCTCCGCGCACCGGCGTCAGCCACCCGGCCAGCCAGGCGCGACCTCGGATACGATGTGGCACGGACACCGGCGCCACATCCGTGATCTCGATCACGGCGGTGAGGTCGTCGTCCTGGGCGTGAGCGGCTGCCCTGGCAGCCGCGGATTCCCCGGAAACAAGGAGAATCACGTCCCCGTCCGGGGTGACGGTCCGTGCGGCCGGCATCCCTGTCCCGAACTCCTCGGAACCGTGCGTGTCACGAGCACCGATCAGGGTGAGGGATACTGAGGCGTTGGACTCTACGAGGGTTCGTACGCGTTCGGCTCCGGTGAGCTGCCGAACGCCTTCCCTGGGACGCGGCTGACCTTGCTTATCGTCGGCGCAAGCGGATTCTGTTTCGTCTGAATCCGAACTGCGCCGCGCACTGGGCAGGGGGATCCCATGTGGTCGAGACATTACGTCCTCCTCGCTAAGGTAAGCCTCACCTAACTTACATGGAGGTAGGTTCCACGTGAACCAGAAGCGACCCAAGGTCAAGAAGTCGCGTGCCCTCGGCATTGCGCTGACCCCGAAGGCCGTCAAGTACTTCGAGGCCCGCCCCTACCCGCCGGGCGAGCACGGCCGTGGCCGCAAGCAGAACTCGGACTACAAGGTTCGTCTGCTCGAGAAGCAGCGTCTGCGCGCTCAGTACGACATCTCTGAGCGTCAGATGGCCCGCGCGTACGACCGCGCCAAGAAGGCCGAAGGCAAGACGGGCGAGGCGCTTGTCGTCGAGCTCGAGCGTCGCCTCGACGCCCTGGTTCTGCGTTCGGGCATCGCCCGCACCATCTACCAGGCCCGCCAGATGGTCGTTCACGGCCACATCGAGGTCAACGGTGGCAAGGTCGACAAGCCGTCGTTCCGTGTCCGCCCGGACGACGTCGTGACCGTGCGCGAGCGCAGCCGCGAGAAGGTTCCGTTCCAGGTTGCCCGTGAGGGTGGCTACGCAGGCGAGGGCGAGACCCCCCGTTACCTGCAGGTCAACCTGAAGGCCCTGGCCTTCCGCCTGGACCGCGACCCGAACCGCAAGGAAATCCCGGTCATCTGCGACGAGCAGCTCGTCGTCGAGTACTACGCCCGCTGATGTCGGCGTAGCCCTCACAGGCTGGTGGAAACCCGCCGTCCCCTTCGGGGGGCGGCGGGTTTTCCGTTTCGTGCGCCTCCTCCCGGCGCAGCGCGCGCCCCACCAGTGCCTCGCGGCTCAGCTCCCGCCCCTCGGCGGCGTACGCCGCGTAGCGCTCGGCGCCCAGCAGCTCGCCCGCCCGTTCCCGGCACATCAGCCGCGGCGCGTTGAAGTAGCCGGAGCCGAAGAGCTGGAGCCCCACCCCGCCCCACAGCGGCTCCGCCGCGCCCTGGAGCACCGCGGCCTCCGCCGGATCGCCCTCCGCGACCGTGACCAGGGCCAGCAGCTCCAGTGCGAGCACCAGCCCGACCAGGTCGTGGAAGGCGTGGTTGATCTCCACGCACTCGCTCAGCAGCCGCCGCGCCTCCCGCGCGGCGCCCGCGTCAAGGGCCGCGTAGGCGAGCACGTACAGGGCGTACGCCTTCGTCCAGCGCTCCCCGCGTTCCTCGCAGATCTCCCGGACCTCCTCGCACAGCGACAGCGCGCCCGCCGGCTCCCCCCGGAAGGCCAGCACCATGCCCAGTTCCACCTGGCACATCAGCACGTTGCTGTTCAGCTCCCCGGCGTCCCGGTAGCGCTGCAACGCCGAGCCCAGCAGCTCCCCGGCCCGCTCCATGTCGTCCGAGACCAGCGCCAGGCAGCCCAGCCGGTGCACCGCGTAGGCCGCCGCGAGGGGGTTGCCGCTGCGCGCGGCCCCGTCCCGGCACTCGTACAGGGCGCTCATCGAGGCCACCGCGTCCCCCTGGAGGGCGGCCACGTAGCCCAGCACCCACAGCGCCTTCAGCCGAGAGGGCTCGTACGCCGACATCGCGGACATCGCCGTCGCCGCCCGGCCCGCCGCCTCCAGGGCCCGGTCCAGCCAGTGCCGGCCCTCGGTCAGCCGCCCGCAGCCCGCCCAGTAGAACCAGAGGGTGCCCGCCAGGTACTGGCCCAGGTGCGCCTCGTCCGGCTCGTCCAGGCAGCACTCCAGGGCGAGCCGCAGGTTCGGCAGCTCCGTGTCCACGAGCGCGGCGATCTCCTCCTGGCGGGGACTGAACCAGTCCGTCTCGCACCAGGTCGCCAGGCCCACGTACCAGTCCCGGTGCCGCCGCCGCAGCCGCCCGGCGTCACCCTGCGACTCCAGCCAGCCCGCCCCGTACACGCGTACGGTCTCCAGCATCCGGTAGCGGACCCCGGCCGGGGTCTCCTCCCTCACCAGCAGGGACTGGGCGAGCAGCTCCCCGACCAGGTCCAGCACGCTCTCCACCGGCAGGTCGGGGCCCGCGCACACGTACTCGGCCGCGTCGAGGTCGAACTCCCCGGCGAAGACCGACAGCCGCGCCCACAGCAGCCGCTCCGCCGCCGTGCACAGCTCGTGGCTCCAGCCGATGGTCGTGCGCAGCGCCCGGTGCCGGGGGAGCACCCCGCGCGCGCCGCCGGTCAGCAGCGCGAACCGGTCCTCCAGTCGGGCCAGGACCTGGGCGGCCGAGAGCGCGCGCAGTCGGGCCGCCGCCAGCTCCAGGGCGAGCGGGATGCCGTCCAGGCGGGCGCAGAGTTCGGCCAGCGCGGCCCGGTTCGCGTCGGACACCCGGAAGGCGGGGTCCGCGGCCGTCGCGCGGGCGGTGAGCAGGGCCAGCGACTCGGCCCCGGCCAGCGGGGCCAGCGGGAAGGCGCGCTCCCCGTCCAGGGCCAGCGGGCGCCGGCCGGCGGCGAGCACGCGCAGGCCGGGGGAGTGGCGCAGCAGCTCCCGTACCAGCTCCGCGGTCTCGTCGACCAGTTGCTCGAAGCCGTCGAGGACCAGCAGCAGCCGCCGCTCGGCCAGGTGCTCGGCCAGCACCGTCCGGGGATGCCGGGTGGTGTGGTCGGTGAGCCCGAGCGCCTCGGACAGGGCGATCTCCAGCAGCGCGGGATCCCGTACGGTCGCCAGCTCGGCGAGCCAGATCCCGTCGCAGTAGCGTTCCTGCGAGGCCGCCCCGTCCTGCTCGGCCGACGCCCGGGCCGCGGCCAGAACCAGCCGGGACTTGCCCACCCCGCCCACCCCGGTCACGGTCACGAGCCGGGACGACTCCAGAAGCCGCCCGAGCTCCGCGAGTTCGGCAGCCCGGCCGATGAACTCGCCCAGCTCCAAGGGAAGATTGCCCCGCCTCGTGTGTCGCATGGGACACGGAGCGTACTGGTCCGGATGCGCTGCGTACAAAGCGATCACGGCAGTACCGGAATTCGGGTACTGGCGGGGATCTCTGGCGCGATAGGGTCGGAGGGCGAATCTTTTTGCAGTTCAAGTTCAGACGAGAGTGCGGTGTGACGTGTCCGGTGGAGAGGTGGCCGGGATCCTCGTGGCCGTCTTCTGGGCCATCCTGGTCTCTTTCCTCGCCGTGGTTCTGGTGAGGCTGGCCCAGGTGCTCAAGGCGACCACCAAGCTGGTGGCCGAGGTGACCGACCAGGCCGTCCCGCTGCTGGCAGACGCCTCCACCACCGTCCGCTCCGCGCGCACCCAGCTCGACCGGGTGGACGCGATCGCGAGCGACGTCCAGGAGGTCACCTCCAACGCGTCCGCGCTGTCCTCCACCGTGGCCACCGCCTTCGGCGGGCCCCTGGTCAAGGTCGCGGCCTTCGGATACGGCGTCCGCAAGGCGCTGGGCAAGACCCCGCAGGACGCGCCGCAGAAGACGTCCCGACGTAACGTGATCGTTGGCCGTACGGTGCCGGCGGCACGCCGCCGGAAGCAGAAGGGCTGAGACCTCCGATGTTCCGCCGAGCCTTCTGGTTCACCGCCGGCGCGGCCGCCGGCGTGTGGGCCACCACCAAGGTCAACCGCAAGCTGAAGAAGCTGACGCCGGAGAGCCTCGCCGCCCAGGCCGCCGACAAGGCAGTGGAGGCGGGGCACCGCCTCAAGGACTTCGCCCTCGACGTCAAGGCGGGAATGACGCAGCGCGAGGACGAGCTGAACGACGCACTGGGGCTGCACAGCGACCCCGACCGGCCCGACAACGTCACCGCCCTGCCCGGGCCCCGGCGACGGCGGGCCATCGAGAACGACAAGACCAACCACCGATCGGGCCGCTCGACGGTCACGTACAACCGGAATGAGGACCACTGATGGAGTCGGCTGAAATCCGCCGCCGCTGGCTGAGCTTCTTCGAGGAGCGCGGTCACGCCGTTGTCCCTTCGGCGTCGCTCATCGCGGACGACCCGACTCTGCTGCTGGTCAACGCGGGCATGGTCCCCTTCAAGCCGTACTTCCTCGGCGAGACCAAGCCCCCGGCCCCGCGCGCCACCAGCGTGCAGAAGTGCGTCCGTACGCCGGACATCGAAGAGGTCGGCAAGACCACCCGCCACGGCACGTTCTTCCAGATGTGCGGCAACTTCTCCTTCGGCGACTACTTCAAGGAAGGCGCCATCAAGTACGCCTGGGAGCTGCTCACCAGCTCCGTGGCGGATGGCGGCTACGGCCTGGAGCCGGAGAAGCTCTGGATCACCGTCTACCTCGACGACGACGAGGCCGAGACGATCTGGCGCGACGTGATCGGCGTCCCCGCCGAGCGCATCCAGCGCCTGGGCAAGAAGGACAACTTCTGGTCCATGGGCGTCCCGGGTCCCTGTGGCCCGTGCTCCGAGATCAACTACGACCGAGGCCCGGAGTTCGGCGTCGAGGGCGGCCCGGCCGTCAACGACGAGCGCTACGTGGAGATCTGGAACCTGGTCTTCATGCAGTACGAGCGCGGCGCCGGCGACGGGAAGGAAGACTTCCCGATCCTCGGTGACCTGCCGTCGAAGAACATCGACACCGGTCTCGGCCTCGAGCGCCTCGCGATGATCCTGCAGGGCGTGCAGAACATGTACGAGACCGACACCCTGCGCGTGGTCATGGACAAGGCCACCGAGCTGACCGGCGTGCAGTACGGCGCCGCCAAGGACACGGACGTGTCGATGCGCGTGGTCGCCGACCACATCCGCACCTCCGTCATGCTCATCGGCGACGGCGTCACCCCCGGCAACGAGGGCCGCGGTTACGTGCTGCGCCGCATCATGCGCCGCGCCATCCGCAACATGCGCCTGATGGGCGCCACCGGCCCGGTCGTCCAGGACCTCGTGGACGTCGTGATCAACACGATGGGCCAGCAGTACCCGGAGCTCGTCACCGACCGCAAGCGCATCGAGACCGTCGCGCTCGCCGAAGAGGCCGCCTTCCTCAAGGCCCTCAAGGGCGGCACGAACATCCTCGACACCGCCGTGACCGAGACCAAGGCCGCCGGCGGCAAGGTCCTCTCCGGCGACAAGGCGTTCCTGCTCCACGACACCTGGGGCTTCCCGATCGACCTCACCCTGGAGATGGCCTCCGAGCAGGGCCTCTCCGTGGACGAGGCCGGCTTCCGCCGCCTGATGCAGGAGCAGCGCGACCGCGCCAAGGCCGACGCCAAGGCCAAGAAGACCGGGCACGCCGACGTCTCGTCGTACCGCGAGATCGCCGACACCGCCGGCGCCACCGAGTTCACCGGCTACGCCACCAACCAGGGCGAGTCCACCATCGTCGGCCTGCTGGTCAACGGTGTCTCCGCGCCCGCCGCCTCCGAGGGCGACGAGGTCGAGGTCGTCCTCGACCGCACCCCGTTCTACGCCGAGGGCGGCGGCCAGCTCGCCGACCAGGGCCGCATCAAGCTCGACACCGGTGCGATCATCAACGTCCGCGACGTCCAGCAGCCGGTCCCCGGTGTCTCCGTGCATAAGGGCTCCGTGCAGGTCGGCGAGGTGACGGTGGGCGCCTCCGCGTACGCCGCCATCGACGGCAAGCGCCGCCTGGCCATCGCCCGCGCCCACTCGGCCACGCACCTGACCCACCAGGCGCTGCGCGACGCCCTCGGCCCGACGGCCGCCCAGGCCGGCTCCGAGAACTCGCCCGGCCGCTTCCGCTTCGACTTCGGCTCCCCGAACGCCGTCCCCGGCTCGGTCCTCACCGACGTCGAGCAGAAGATCAACGACGTGCTCTCCCGCGAGCTCGCCGTGACCGCCGAGATCATGAGCATCGACGAGGCGAAGAAGCAGGGCGCCATCGCCGAATTCGGCGAGAAGTACGGCGAGCAGGTCCGCGTCGTCACCATCGGCGACTTCTCCAAGGAGCTGTGCGGCGGCACGCACGTCGGCAACACCTCCCAGCTCGGCCTGGTGAAGCTGCTCGGCGAGTCCTCCATCGGCTCCGGCGTGCGCCGCGTCGAGGCCCTCGTCGGCGTGGACGCGTACAACTTCCTCGCCAAGGAGCACACGGTCGTCGCCCAGCTCCAGGAGCTGGTCAAGGGCCGTCCGGAGGAGCTGCCGGAGAAGATCGCCGCCATGCTCGGCAAGCTGAAGGACGCCGAGAAGGAGATCGAGAAGTTCCGCGCGGAGAAGGTCCTCCAGGCCGCCGCCGGTCTTGCCCAGAACGCCCAGGACATCAAGGGCGTCGCCCTCGTCGTGGGCACGGTGCCGGACGGTACCGGCGCCGACGACCTGCGCAAGCTGGTCCTCGACGTCCGCGGCCGCATCCCGGGCGACCGCCCGGCCGTCGTCGCGCTGTTCACCACGGCGAACGACCGCCCGCTGACCGTGATCGCCACCAACGAGGCCGCCCGCGAGCGCGGTCTCAAGGCCGGTGACCTGGTGCGTACGGCCGCCAAGACCCTCGGTGGCGGCGGTGGCGGCAAGCCGGACGTGGCCCAGGGCGGTGGCCAGAACCCGGCCGCCGTGCCCGAGGCCATCGCCGCGGTCGAGCGCCTCGTCGTAGAGACGGCCTGACGATGACTCTGCGCCGCGGCCGCCGGCTCGCCATCGACGTCGGGGACGCCCGGATCGGGGTCGCCTCGTGCGACCCCGACGGGGTGCTCGCCACGCCGGTGGAAACCGTCCCGGGCCGGGACATCCCCTTCGCCCACCGGCGGCTGCGGCAGCTCGTCGAGGAGTACGAGCCCCTCGAAGTCGTGGTCGGCCTCCCCCGCTCGCTCAGCGGGCGGGAGGGGCCGGCCGCGGCCAAGGTGCGGGCCTTCGCGAACGAACTCGCGAAGGGCATCAAGCCCGTGACGGTCCGTCTGGTGGACGAACGGATGACCACGGTCACCGCCGCCCAGGGGCTGCGGGCCTCGGGGAAGAACGCGAAGAAGGGCCGGTCGGTCATCGACCAGGCAGCCGCTGTGGTGATCCTTCAGAACGCTCTTGAGACCGAACGGGTATCAGGTAATCCGCCTGGTGAGTGCGTCGAAGTGGTTGTCTGATCGCGGTACGGTAACGTTCCGCGCGATGAGACGGCGTTCGAACAGCCGTCGCCTTCGTCTCGCGGCTCTAGGGGACCGATGACTGAGTATGGCCGGGGCCACGGCTCCGAACCGTGGCATCCCGAGGATCCCCTGTACGGGGACCAGGGGTGGACCGGGCACCAGACCCAGCAGGGACAGGTGCCCTACGGCGACGCGCAGCAGCAGTACGCGCAGGACCCGCAGTACCAGCAGCCGTACCCGGAGCAGGGCCAGCACCAGCAGTACCCACAGCACCAGCAGTACGCGCAAACCCAGCAGTACCCGCAGACCCCGCAGTACCCCGGGCAGCAGCAAGAGGGCTACGACCCGCAGTACGCGCAGCAGATGCAGCACCCGCAGCAGATGCAGCACCCGCAGCAGGTCCAGCCCCAGCCCCAGCAGCCCGTGTACGACGCCCAGGGCTGGGACACCGGTCAGCACCAGTACGTGGCCACCGCCCCGGCCGACCCGTACGCCGGCGTGGACCCGTACGCCCCGCAGTCCGCGGACGGCTACCCGGGCGAGAGCCCCGACCTGTACACCACGGACGAGGCCTACCCGCCGCCGCAGCCCCCGGGCCGGCGCCACCTGGAGCGGCAACTCCCCGAGCAGCAGGACGAGGAGCCCGACTCCTTCTTCGCCGGCGGAGGTGACGGCGAGGACGGGGACGGCGACGAGCCCGGCCGCCGCGGCGGCCGCTCCAAGGGCGGCAAGCCCAAGAAGCGCAGCGGCGTCGCCTGCCTGATCTCCTCCCTGGTCATCGTGGGCGTGCTCGGCGGTGGCGGCTACTACGGCTACTCGTACCTCAAGGTGAGGTTCGGCGCGACCGAGGACTTCACGGGCGAGGGCACGAGCGAGATCGTCGATGTGGAGATCCCCAAGGGCGCGGGCCTGGGCCAGATGGGCCGCATCCTCAAGGAAGCCGGCGTGGTCGCCAGCGCTCAGGCCTTCGTCGACGCGGCGACCGCCAATCCCAAGGGCAAGTCCATCCAGCCGGGCCTCTACCCGATGCAGAAGAAGATGTCGGGTGCGGCCGCCGTCGCGCTGATGATCGACCCCAGCAAGCTGAACGTCATCACCGTCACCGAGGGCATGCGCAACACCAAGGTGTACGAGGCGATCGACAAGAAGCTGGGCAAGCCGGCGGGCACCACCAAGGACATCGCCCTGCGCGACGCCAAGAACCTCGGACTGCCGGCCTGGGCCGGCAACAACCCGAAGCTCATGGACCCGCTCGAGGGCTTCCTGTACCCGATGCGCTACGACCTGAGCAAGGACAGCACCCCCGAGTCGCTGCTCAAGCAGATGGTCGCGACCGCGACCGCCAAGTACTCGGAGCTGGGCATCGAGGGCAAGGCCAAGGAACTGGGTCTGGAGAACCCGCTCCAGGTGGTCACGGTCGCCAGCCTCGTCAACGCCGAGGGCAAGAACCACGAAGACTTCCGGAAGATGTCCGAGGTCGTCTACAACCGCATGAAGAAGACGAACGACGTCACGAACCAGAAGATCGAGTTCGACTCGACGTACAACTACGCCAAGAACCAGAGCGAGATCAACTTCAACCTCAAGGAAGCCCAGGCGTTCAACAACCCCTACAACACGCACTTCATCAAGGGACTGCCCGTCGGCCCGATCGGGAACCCGGGCATGGACGCCCTGACCGCTACGCTCAACCCGGATCATGGTGGCTGGATGTTCTTCGTGTCGGTCGACGGCAACACGACGACCTTCACCAAGACCTACGACGAGCACCTCAAGCTCGTCGCCGAGTTCCAGGAACGGCAGAAGCAGAAGAACGGCGGATAGCAGGACATGTCACGCATAAGGGCCGCGGTGTTGGGTTCGCCCATTGAGCACTCCCTCTCACCGGTGCTGCACCGCGCCGCCTACCAGGAGCTCGGCCTCGACGACTGGTCGTACGACCGATTCGAGATCGACGAGGCCGCGCTCCCCGGGTTCGTCGCCGGACTCGGCCCCGAGTGGGCCGGACTGTCGCTGACCATGCCGCTGAAGCGGGCGATCATCCCGCTGCTGGACGGGATCAGCGACACGGCCGCCTCCGTCGAGGCGGTCAACACGGTCGTCCTCACCGCGGACGGCCGCCGCCTCGGAGACAACACCGACATCCCCGGCATCGTCGCCGCGCTCCACGAGCGCGGCATCGAGAAGGTGCCGTCCGCCGCCGTCCTCGGCGCCGGCGCCACCGCGTCCTCGGCGCTCGCAGCCCTCTCGCGGATCTGCACCGGCGAGGTCACCGCCTACGTCCGCTCGCGCGCCCGGGCCGACGAGATGCTCGGGTGGGGCGAGCGGCTCGGCGTCGCCGTCCGCACGGCCGATTGGTCCGAGGCCGCCGAGGCGCTGTCGGCGCCACTGGTGATCGCGACCACACCGGCCGGTACGACGGATGCCCTGGCCGCCTCCGTGCCGAACGGGGCGGGCACCCTCTTCGACGTCCTGTACGACCCCTGGCCGACCGCCCTCGCGGCGGCCTGGGACCGCCGCGGCGGCAAGGTCGTCGGCGGGCTGGACCTGCTGGTCCACCAGGCCGTGCTCCAGGTCGAGCAGATGACGGGCCGCACCCCCGGCCCGCTCGCCGCCATGCGGGCCGCGGGAGAGCGGGCGTTGGCCGCCCGTTAGGCTTCCCCCGGGTATTCGATCATGGGGGCGGCATGGAACAGACGGGTGCCGAGCACGTGCTCGCGGCGAAGTGGGACCTTCCCTTCGTGGTCGGCGGCATGCTCAGGGTCGCGTTCTTCAACCTGCCCGACTGGGTCAAGGTGATCGTCTTCGGAATCGTCGGTTCCGTCGCCGTGTGGACGGCGATCACCTGGCTCCGCGGGCGCGGCGCACGGGCCACCTGACGGACAAGGCGTCCGATTGCTGGACCGGGGCCCGCCATACCCCCTCGGACATGGGAGGATCGGGTACGGCGGGTCCGGGCCGCGCACCCGTTCGCGCCGTCGCTTTAGCAGGCGCGAGCATGAGGAGCATCGTTGAGCAGGTTGCGTTGGCTGACCGCCGGAGAGTCTCACGGACCGGCACTGGTTGCGACGCTGGAGGGCCTTCCCGCCGGCGTCCCGGTCACCACCGAGCTGGTGGCCGACCACCTGGCCCGGCGCCGGCTCGGTTACGGGCGCGGCGCCCGCATGAAGTTCGAGCAGGACGAGATCACCTTCATCGGCGGCGTCCGGCACGGGCTGTCGCTGGGTTCCCCCGTCGCGGTCATGGTGGGCAACAGCGAGTGGCCCAAGTGGGAGACCGTCATGTCGGCCGACCCGGTCGACCCCTCGCTGCTCAAGGACACCGGCCGCAACGCGCCGCTGACCCGTCCGCGGCCCGGTCACGCCGACCTCGCGGGCATGCAGAAGTACGGCTTCGACGAGGCCCGGCCGATCCTGGAGCGCGCCAGCGCCCGTGAGACCGCCGCCCGTGTCGCCCTCGGCGCGATCGCCCGCTCCTTCATCAAGGAGGTCGCGGGCATCGAGATCGTCTCACACGTGGTCGAACTGGCCGCGGCCAAGGCCCCGTACGGGGTCTACCCGACCCCCGCGGACGTGGAGAAGCTCGACGCCGACCCGGTGCGCTGCCTCGACGCCGACGCGAGCAAGGCGATGGTCGCCGAGATCGACCAGGCCCACAAGGACGGCGACACCCTCGGTGGCGTGGTCGAGGTGCTGGCGTACGGGGTCCCGGTCGGACTCGGCTCGCACGTCCACTGGGACCGTCGCCTCGACGCCCGCCTCGCCGCCGCCCTCATGGGCATCCAGGCCATCAAGGGGGTCGAGGTCGGCGACGGCTTCGAGCTCGCGCGCGTGCCCGGCTCGAAGGCGCACGACGAGATCGTCTCCACCCCCGAGGGCCTCAAGCGCACCTCCGGCCGCTCCGGCGGCACCGAGGGCGGTCTGACCACCGGCGAGCTGCTGCGCGTACGTGCCGCGATGAAGCCCATCGCGACCGTGCCGCGCGCGCTCGCCACCGTGGACGTGGCCACCGGTGAGGCGACGGTGGCCCACCACCAGCGCTCCGACGTGTGTGCCGTCCCGGCCGCCGGCATCGTCGCCGAGGCGATGGTCGCCCTGGTGCTGGCCGACGCGGTCGTCGAGAAGTTCGGTGGCGACTCGGTCCCCGAGACCCGCCGCAACGTCCAGTCGTACCTCGACAACCTGCAGATCCGGTGACGGGCGGACCGAACGGACCCGCCGGCCCCGTCGTCGTCCTCGTCGGCCCGATGGGTTCCGGCAAGTCCACGGTCGGCGGCCTGCTCGCCGACCGGCTCGGCGTCCCCTACCGGGACACCGACGCGGACATCGTCGCCGCGCAGGGCCGCGAGATCTCCGACATCTTCGTCGACGAGGGCGAGCCGTACTTCCGTGAGCTGGAGCGGCAGGCGGTCGCCGCCGCCGTCGCCGAGCACACCGGAGTCCTCGCCCTCGGCGGCGGGGCGATCCTCGACGAGGGCACCCGCGGGCTGCTGGCCGGCCTGCCCGTGGTCTACCTGTCGATGGACGTCGAGGAAGCCGTACGGCGCGTGGGCCTCGGTGCCGCGCGCCCGCTGCTCGCCGTCAACCCGCGCCGCCAGTGGCGCGAGCTGATGGACGCCCGGCGCCCCCTGTACACCGAAGTCGCGCGCGTCGTGGTGGCCACCGACGACCGCACCCCCGAAGAGGTCGCCCAGGCGGTCCTCGACGCTCTGGAGTTGAAGGACGTATGACGGACCAGGTGACGCGGATCCAGGTCGGCGCGAGCGCCGGCCACGACGCGTACGAGGTGCTGGTCGGGCACCAGCTGCTCGGCGAGCTCGGCACCCTGATCGGTACGAAGGCCCAGCGGGTCGCCGTGATCCACCCCGAGGCGCTGGCCTCGACCGGTGAGGCACTGCGCGACGACCTCGCCGAGCAGGGCTACGAGGCGGTCGCCATCCAGGTGCCGAACGCCGAGGAGGCCAAGACCGCCGAGGTGGCCGCGTACTGCTGGAAGGCGCTCGGCCAGTCCGGGTTCACCCGCACCGACGTCATCGTCGGCGTCGGCGGGGGAGCCACCACCGACCTCGCGGGCTTCGTCGCGGCCACCTGGCTGCGCGGGGTGCGCTGGATCGCCGTACCGACCACGGTCCTCGCGATGGTCGACGCGGCCGTCGGCGGCAAGACCGGCATCAACACCGCCGAGGGCAAGAACCTGGTGGGCTCCTTCCACCCGCCGGCCGGTGTGCTGTGCGACCTGGCGGCGCTGGACTCGCTGCCGGTCAACGACTACGTCAGCGGCCTCGCCGAGATCATCAAGGCCGGATTCATCTCCGACCCCAAGATCCTCGAACTGATCGAGGAGGACCCGCAGGCGGCCCGTACGCCGGCCGGCCCGCACACCGCCGAGCTCATCGTGCGCTCGATCCAGGTCAAGGCAGACGTGGTCTCCAGCGACCTCAAGGAGTCGGGGCTGCGCGAGATCCTCAACTACGGCCACACGCTCGCGCACGCCATCGAGAAGAACGAGCGCTACAAGTGGCGGCACGGCGCGGCCGTGTCCGTCGGCATGGTCTTCGCGGCCGAACTGGGTCGGCTCGCGGGCCGCCTCGACGACGCGACGGCCGACCGGCACAAGGCGGTCCTCGCCTCGGTCGGCCTGCCGCTGACCTACCGCGGCGACCAGTGGCCCAAGCTGCTCCAGACCATGCAGGTCGACAAGAAGTCCCGCGGCAACCTGCTGCGCTTCATCGTCCTCGACGGGCTGGGCAAGCCGACCGTCCTGGAGGGCCCCGACCCGGCGCACCTGATCGCGGCCTACGGCGAGGTGTCTGCGTGAGCCGCCGGGTGTTCGTCCTGAACGGGCCGAACCTCGGCCGGCTCGGCTCGCGCGAGCCCGACGTGTACGGTGCAACCTCGTACCAAGGGCTGGTGGAGAGCTGCCGGTCGTTGGGCGAGGAGCTCGGCTTCGACGTCGAGGTCCGCGAGACCAACGACGAGGGCCAGATCGTACGGTGGCTCCACGAGGCGGCGGACGGCAAGATCCCGGTCGTGATCAATCCGGGTGCCTTCACGCACTACTCGTACGCCATGCGGGACGCGGCCGCGCAGCGGACCGCACCGCTGATCGAGGTGCACATCTCGAACCCGTACGCCCGTGAGGAGTTCCGGCACACCTCGGTCATCGCGGCCGTGGCCACGGGTACGGTGGCGGGCTTCGGCATCGGGTCGTACCGGCTGGCGCTCCGGGCCCTGGCGGACGAAGTCTCGCTCTGACGGTGCTGGTGGGCGGCGCGGCCCTGCGGGTCATATAACGTTCTCGCATCAGTCGATGGACGAGACGGAGTGGCAGCGGATGCACCAGGCAATGGGGGGCGGCGCGGGCTGGGGCGGCCAGCCGGGGCACCATCCGGCGACGCCCCCGCAGCCGCCGATATCTCCGGCGCACCATCCGGCTGCGCCCCCGCAGCCGCCCGTCCCTCCGGGGCACGGCTGGCCGGGGTCGCCCCCGGCCCAGCCGGGTCCGCAGCCGGGTCCGCACCCGCCCCTGCCGCAGTCGGGCCCGCCCGGGCATCCGCTGCATCCGGCGCACGCGGTGCATCCGGTGCCCGAGGCGACCGGGCACATCCCGCTGCCGCCCGCCGTGGCGGGCACCGGCGGGGCCGTCCTGGCCGTGCTGCTGATCGGCCCGGCCGGGGCGGGCAAGACCACCGTCGCCCGGCACTGGGCGAGCACCCGGCCCGTGCCGACCGCCCACGTCAGCCTGGACGACGTCCGCGAGTGGGTGTGCTCGGGCTTCGCGGACCCGCAGGCGGGCTGGAACGAGCACTCCGAGGCCCAGTACCGCCTCGCACGCCGCACCTGCGGCTTCGCCGCCCGCAACTACCTGGCCAACGGGATCTCCTGCATCCTCGACGACGCCGTCTTCCCCGACCGGCCCGTGGTCGGCCTCGGCGGCTGGAAGCGGCACGTCGGCCCGGCACTGCTGCCGGTGGTGCTGCTGCCCGGCCTGGAGATCGTCCTGGAACGCAACGCGGCCCGCTCCGGCAACCGGCGGCTCTCCGACGAGGAGGTCGCCCGGATCCACGGGCGGATGGCGGGCTGGTACGGCTCCGGCCTGCCGATCATCGACAACTCGCACCTGAACGTCGAGGGCACCGCGCGTGCGCTGGACGAGGCGTTGGCGCGGGCGCTGGCGTAGCCGTTGTCCGCGGGTGCGGCGCCGTTGTCGGGGGCGCTGGATTTCGGCCGGCGCGGGCTGAGTTGCCCGCAGGGCAATTTCAGCCTCGCCGGCGTTTGAGGCGCGGGGTCCGGGGCGGAGCCCCGGGAGCGGGGTGGGCCCGCACGTCCGGACGCGCTCACCAGGCCGTACGCGCGAGGCACTCGTAGGCTCGAAGACATGTCAGACGTGTACGCCGCCCGCCGCGGCACGCTTCGCGACCGCTGCGCCGCCGCGGGGAACGCCGCCGCGCTGATCACGCGTCCGGCGAACGTCCGCTACCTCTCCGGAGGGTCCCCACAGGGCGCCGTCCTGCTCGTCGGGCCCTCGGAGGACGTGTTGTTCTGCGCGGCCCCGCCCACCGGCGAGGCCGACGAGGGCCGGCTCGACGAGCGGCTCAGGCTCTCCGTCCTGACGGGCCCCGGCGGGGACCCCGCCGTCGCGGCCGCCGACATGGCCGCGGCCGTCCGCGCGGACTCGCTCGCCGTGGAGGAACACCACCTCACCGTCGGACGCCACCGCGCCCTGCGCTCCGTGGCGCCCAAACTGCGCCTCGCCGACCTCGGGACCGCCGTGGAGCAGCAGCGCCTCGTCAAGGACGAGGAGGAGATCGCCTGCCTGCGGATCGCCGCCGAGATCGCCGACCAGGCCCTCGGCGAGCTGCTCGAATCCATCCTGGTCGGCCGCACCGAACGCCACCTCGCCCTGGAGCTGGAGCGGCGCCTCGTCGACCACGGCGCCGACGGACCGGCCTTCCCGACCTCCGTGGGCACCGGGCCGCACTCGGGCCGCTCCCGGCACCGGCCCTCCGACCGCAGGGTCGAGGAGGGCGACTTCCTCTCCGTCTGCCTCGGCGCCAACTACCGCGGCTACCGGTGCGAGATCGGCCGGACCTTCGTGATCGGCACCACCCCCGCCGACTGGCAGATCGAGCTGTACGACCTCGTTTTCAGCGCCCAGCGGGCCGGGCGTGAAGCCCTGCTGCCCGGGGCCGCGTACCGGGACGTGGACCACGCGGCGCGCTCCGTACTGGACTCCGCGGGCCATGGGGAAGCCCTCGCTCCGTGGACCGGACACGGCGTCGGCCTCGAAATCGACGAGGACCCGCAGCTTGCACCTACGGCAATGGGTAAACTGGACGCTTGCGTGCCGGTCACCGTCGAACCGGGGGTTCACCTCCCGGGCCGGGGAGGTGTCCGGATCGATGACACGCTCGTCGTACGCCCCGAGGCGGACGGCGGTCCCGAGCTACTCACCATTACGACCAAGGAGCTGCTCGCGCTCTAGCCCGCACCGTCGGGCCCGTGCGCGCATCCGTGGTCTTCCAGTGCAGGAGATTCCGCAACCGTGGCTTCCACGAACGACCTCAAGAACGGCATGGTGCTCAAGCTCGACGGTGACCAGCTCTGGTCCGTCGTCGAGTTCCAGCACGTCAAGCCCGGCAAGGGCCCGGCCTTCGTGCGCACCAAGCTCAAGCACGTGCTCTCCGGCAAGGTCGTCGACAAGACGTTCAACGCCGGCACGAAGGTCGAGACGGCCACCATCGACCGCCGTGACATGCAGTTCTCGTACATGGACGGCGAGTACTTCGTCTTCATGGACATGAGCACCTACGACCAGCTGATGGTCGACAAGAAGGCTGTCGGCGACGCCGCCAACTTCCTGATCGAGGGCTTCACCGCCTCCGTGGCGCAGCACGAGGGCGAGGTGCTCTACGTCGAGCTCCCGGCCGCCGTCGAGCTCGTCATCGAGCACACCGACCCGGGCGTCCAGGGTGACCGCTCCACCGGTGGCACCAAGCCGGCGACGCTGGAGACCGGTCACGAGATCCAGGTCCCGCTCTTCGTCACCACCGGCGAGAAGATCAAGGTCGACACCCGCACCAGCGCCTACCTCGGCCGGGTGAACAGCTAACCGTGGCTGCCCGGAGCAACGCGCGCAAGCGCGCTTTCCAGATCCTGTTCGAGGCCGACCAGCGCGGGGTGCCCGTGCGCGAGGTCCTCGCGGACTGGATCCGCCACGCCCGGTCGGACGACCGGCAGCCGCCGGTCAGCGCCTTCACGATGGATCTCGTCGAGGGTTACGCCGACAAGGTGAACCGCATCGACGACCTGATCGTCACCTACGCCGTGGACTGGGAACTCGACCGGATGCCGGTCGCGGACCGGAACATCCTGCGGCTCGGTGCCTACGAGCTGATCTGGGTGGACGACACCCCGGACGCCGTGGCCATCGACGAGGCCGTCCAGCTGGCCAAGGAATTCTCGACGGACGAGTCACCCTCGTTCGTGAACGGGCTGCTGGCCCGGTTCAAGGACCTGAAGCCGAGCCTGCGCCGAGGCGAGTAGCCTCCGGCGGGTTCGTCGAAGCGGAGGGGGGCCCCCCGGTGGGGGGGGGCCCCCCCCCGGTGGGGGTTTGGCCAGGGGGGGGGGGGGGGGTTTAAAAAAAAAACCGACGCGCCGCCCCC